>JBLNFG010001108.1:0-12539 GCA_050263495.1 Myxococcales bacterium
CACTGGCCTGAGCCAGCAGCTATCGCATCTCAATCAGGCGAAATCGCTGGTATCCGAGCTCGAGTAGCGAGAAGTCCTTTCTTAGCGGGGTGGGTTTCGCCCTAACTTGCGTTGGGCTAAGACCCTTTCACCGATCTGGAGCGGTAGTGATGGAATCTAGAGCGATTCGATTCTCA
Organism: Myxococcales bacterium; assembly: GCA_050263495.1. Classification (GTDB taxonomy): domain Bacteria; phylum Myxococcota_A; class Polyangia; order Polyangiales; family Polyangiaceae; genus FEN-1139. The sequence goes on from JBLNFG010001108.1 coordinate 177, forward strand.
CGCCTCATCATCTCCGTACCGCGAGCCCTCGCGGAAGCGTATGGCGCCGCGCTCGTGGAAGCGGGCGTCGGCGCGATCGAAGAACGTGAAGTGGCGCTGACAGCCGCTGATACGGTGGCAGGTGCAGTCGCTGACGCACGAACGGTCGCTGACGCGGTTGCAGTCGCTGACGCAGGAACAGTCGAGATTGTCGTCACGGTGCCGGACGAGTCGTCCCTGGACGACCTAGAGTCGCTCGCCCGCGCGATGTACGCCGCATTCGCCGAGCAACTGGATTGGCTGCCGAAGCAGCTACGCGTGCGTCGCGAAACGTGTGAGCTCGATTACCACGCCGGGTGGCTTGAGCGCGTCACGCGTCAAGCATTGACGGACCGCGTCGTGTTCATTCCCACCACGGATACGGCTGCTGCTCCTGAAGGCATGCGCAGCTTGTACTTCGAGCCGCATCCGTCCTTTGGCGACGGAAGCCACTCAACGACGCGCTTGGCCGCTCACGCCGTGGAGCGTTACTGTCTGACGCACCCGGGCTGTTTGGTGTTCGACGTTGGGGCAGGGAACGGTGTGCTGTCCTTGGTCGCGGCGGTCTCGGGCGCCCAACACGTGCTTGGGATTGATCTCGATCACGAGGCTGTTGCAACAGCAATCAAGAACGCGGAGCGCAACGCGCTTTCATCGCGATGTAGTTTCGAGACACAACCAATCGAGGCAATTACCTCTGATTTCGATTTGGTAGTAGCGAATCTAGAGCCACGCACCCAGATCGAGCTTTCCGACCTATTAGCAAGCCGTGTTAACGCCAACGGCAGCCTGATCCTGACCGGGTTTTTGTGCGAGCAGACCGCGTCGATCACGGCATCGCTCCCGATCCTGGGATTTACTCGAGTGTCTCGCGCTGAGGCCGAGGGATTTGCGCTTGAGCATTGGCAGGCACCTCCGACCCGGTTCATGGGAAATGGGGGCGCATGAACGACGCCGAAACCAGCTCAGAGTCAAGCGGTGACGCAAGAATGCGTTGGCTGCCTGGTTTCCCCGTCTTCCTTGGATTCGGGACACTGACGTTCTTGCTGATGGCTAACATGAGCCACTTAAGGGGTGGGGTCGCGCTCGGCGCACTCACCTGTCTAATGGCGACCGTCGGATTATTGGACTGGATTGGGTGCTTCGAATTCGTGTCGGGTGTGCCAACGCGTGACGCGCACCCGAGCTTGGCGCGATCCGTGCTGGGTACGGTCGTAGCCTTCGTAGCCTTCGTACTCGTCACGCGCTTCGCCGTGGCCGGCACACTGCCAGGCGGCAAGTGGATCTCGGCGTTGCTCATTCCAGCACTTCTTCTCCTGACGCTCACGATGTTGTATCGCGCCATCGCTGATCTCGGGGTATTCGAGCCAGAGGAGCGATCGCCGCAACGACATCCGTCCTTCTGGCTGCTGGCGCTCACCGTCGCCATCTACACCCCGATGCTGGGCAGCTTCTCGCTGATCGATCCCTGGGAGACGCATTACGGGGAGGTGGCGCGCGAGATTCTATCGCGCGATGATTGGATCAGCCTGTGGTGGGCCCAAGACGGATGGTTCTGGTCGAAGCCGGTGCTCGATTTCTGGCTCCAGGCGCTCAGCTTCGCGCTGTTCGACGTGAACTACGCGCCTGACGGCATGATCGCGGCGGTGGCGCAGGGTCGCGCGCCTTACCCCGAGTGGGCGGCGCGGCTCCCTATCTTGTTACTCTCACTGATCGGGCAGGTGCTGCTGTATCTTGGCGTCCGTCGCGTCTGGGGCAGAAGAGCGGCGTTGCTTGGCTCGCTCGTCTTGGTGTCCGCGCCGCACTATGCAATCATCGTTCACCAGTCCATGACCGATCTGCCGTATATCGCGGCACTCACCGGGGCGATGGGGCTCATGCTGCTCGGACTGTTCACGCCAGCGGAGCAGCTCGCACGCGGCTACGCGATGGAGATCGGTCGCAGGCGCGTTGTCGTGTCCGCGCAAACACTGGTCGTGGGCGCGATCATCCTATTCTCGTTGCCCCAGATCTTGTATCTCATCAGCCGCAATCTTGGCCTGGTGACAGCAGGGACCGACTTAGGCTTCTACCCCCATCTCGACCGGTTCTTCTCGGGTTCTGGCGGTGGGAACTGCGGCTTGCCCGGTAATGAAAGCTGCTCCGCTCAGCTGCCGGCGAATGACCGACCCCAACCAGCGGTGTGCGCGGCGTTCTGGTCGGCCATCTTGGCGTGTTTTCTCTGGGTGAACCGTGGCGAGCGACGCAGCCAGCGGTTGGCCTATCTTGGCGCCTGGATCCTATTTGCACTCAGTTTCATGGCCAAGGGTCTACCCGGCCCCGTGATCTTCATCGCATCCATTACGGCCGTGCTGTTTCTGCTCCGACGTGTTGGCGAGTTCGATCGACTCGAATTGCCGAGCGCCGTGCTGATCTTTGCGGCAGTGGCGCTCCCCTGGTTCGTGCAAATGACGATCCGGCACGGCCCCGGATTTCTCGACCGTCTTTTCATTCACGACATGTACAAGCGGGCCTTCGTACATGTCCACGATACCAACGCGGGGGATGACACCAGCATCCGCTATTATCTGTGGCAGCTCGGTTATGGGCTCTTCCCCGCCACGGGCCTAGTTGGGTTCACGGCGTTTGCAAGCCATTGGGGTGCTCGTGAGCACAAGCATCGTGCGCAGGCCACAGCGTCGTTCTTGCTCGTCTGGTTTTGGGTCGGGTTCGCGATGTTTACGCTGACCCTGACCAAGTTCCACCATTACATCATCGCGGTCGTTCCTCCGCTCTGCCTACTCTCGGGGCGTTACCTCAGCTCCACGCTCGAAGGGTTCGAGTTCCGCCAGGTGCTGCGAGCCCGATCGTGGCGCGACGCGTTGCGGAGCCGAGCACGTCGGACCGACGCGCCAGGGGTACGTGCGCTGTGGGTCACGTCCGCGATTCTCGTGACCTGGTTCGTGGGGCTCGATCTCTTTCGACAGAAGGCGCCGAACGGCCCTGTTCGTCTGATCAACCTGGTCACGTACAGCTACACCCGCCCTTGGCCGCCCCACCTGTCCCTTTCGCAGGTTCTGTTCGCGTCGACCGTTGCCGCAATGCTGGCCACGCTGCTCTGGATCGGTCCGGCGCGGATCCGCTGGTTCGGCACAGTCGCGTTCTTGGGCGTATGCCTTGGCGTGTGCGCGTGGATCTGCAACGTCTATCTGCCGGCGATAGCGCCACATTGGGGGCAGCGCGAGACTGTCGCCGAGTACTACCGGCGGCGGCACGGCCCAGAGGAGCTCCTCGTGTCGTACCAAATGAACTGGAAGGGGGAGAACTTTTACACCGGGAACCGCACCCCCGCGTTTCTTACAACTGGCGAGAACTTCAAGCGTTTCATCGAGGAGCAGCGAAACGCGAACCGTCGAGTGTTGTTCTTCGTCTTGGAGCCCAGTCGTATCGGCTATTTGAAGGGCGACCTCGGAAAGGTGGCGCGGCTCGATCTCGTCACGGATGCGCGGGTAAACAACAAGTTCGTACTCGCGCGAGTGGAGCTCTGATCACTGCCAGCGGGTTGCGGCTCTGGGGTTGAATGGGAGGGGGGCTGTATGGGTACGACGCCGCCCTGGGGAGCGGCCCAAAGGTTCACGCAGTTTTTTCGGGGGAATGTAAGAATATTCGACGGTAGAGGAAATGCGCTCGGCACACCCTAGGAAGCCGTCGAAAAGGCTGCTAACACTCAGCCCGCGCCCGGGCCTTCTCTGCCTGAGCGGGTACCAGATTGATTCTGCCGGATTGGGCAGAGGAGGATTCGAAGATGATCTCGTTCGGTAACAAGCGTTGGCTGGTAAGCCTTGGTGCCACCGTCGCCATCGCGTTGGTCGGTGCAAGCCTATCGTCTGCATGCAAACCCAAAGGCAGCAACAAGCCCGCCGCCGCCGCCGCATCGGGATCTTCGTCTGCGAAGCCCGCTGGTCCCGAGCTGACTAGTCAGTGCCAAGAGTACGTCGACCGTCTATGCGAGAAGGTTGGCAAGCAGTCATCGACTTGCACTGACATGACCAAGGCTGCCGAGTTGCTTTCCCCGGCGGCATGCACCGCAGCCAAGCGCGACATTAAGTACACCGCGGACAAGCTTGCTGAGAAGCGCAAGTCCTGCGACACGCTCGTAACCCGACTCTGCGGTGAGCTGGGCAAGACGACCGAGACCTGCAAGATGGTGGAGACGCACACCAAGAACTTCCCGCCAGAGCGCTGCAAGATGATGCTCGAGCGGTACCCCGAGGTTCTGGCTGACCTGAAGCGCATGGAAGACCAGAACAAGCCGCTCAGCCCAGACAAGCAGGCGGCGATCGCGAAGAACGACGCTCCCTCGTTTGGCCCGCAAGACGCCAAGGTGACGATCGTGGAGTTCTCGGACTTCCAGTGCCCATTCTGCTCGCGCGGCGCTAACGCGGTCACCGACATCAAGAAGAAGTACGCTGGCAAGGTTCGCGTCGTGTTCCGGCAGTTCCCGCTCAGCTTCCACGACAAGGCGCACCTCGCTGCTGAAGCAGCCCTGGCAGCGCACGCTCAGGGCAAGTTCTGGGAGTTCCACGACAAGATGTTCGCGAACCAGAGCGCGCTCGACCGCGCCAGCCTCGAGAAGTTCGCTGGTGAACTCGGGCTCAAGGTCGACGCATTCAAGAAGGCGCTCGACGACAAAACCTACGCCGCACAGGTTGACGCCGACATGAAGATGGGAACCGACGTTGGCGTGCAAGGGACGCCGTCGATGTTCATCAACGGCAAGAAGGTGCAGAATGCCACGGACTCCGAGGCAATCGGCAAGACGATCGACGAGCTGCTGAAGGGCTAAGCTCTAAGCTCGCCGTTAGCGGAATGGGCCCGTTTCCTCCAGGAGACGGGCCTTTTCGTTTCTAGAACCGGCGTTGAGCGGCGCTGATAGAGCTGTAACAACTTCTGCCGGCGAGAGCTCGCACCCCGAGTCGATTGAGATGAGGGCTCTTAGCTATTCGCCGAGCGAATGGAGTTTGGGCACTTTTCCAGAGAACGACGCCCGTAGCGCGATTCGCCCGCGCGTAGCGGCTGGTTCGAAGGACGATTGGTTTGGTGGAATCGCGCTACCACAGTGAGGTTAGGGGCTGACGCTGCTCTCCCGCTTGGTCAGGGCGTAGCGCGCAGCCAAGTCTTCGCCTAGTTCCACGAGTAAGTGCACCTCGCCACTCGCGTCGCGCTTCTCGTCGAAGCGGGCCATTCTCTCTTCCAGGCGGTCCCTCAGCGGCCCGGTGAGTTTGCTACGAACGAGCGGCAACACCTGCTCGTCTTCGCGGGCAATGTGACCCCGCATGTACTTGACGAAGCGCAACGAAACATCGTTGATGCGCCGGCAATCATCCTCGGACCAGTCACCCAGCTGCAGCGCGGCATGACGTAGGGTTTGGATCAGGTGGCGTTCGAATTCGTGATCTTTGCGGACCTGCGCCATGATCCCTTCATCCCAGCGCACCCCAGCCTCGGTCAGGGCCGGCATCAGCAGTTCCTCTTCCTTCTCGTGATGGATCAGATCGGCGTACTCGCGGAAGAAGGTGACGATCCGCATTAGCTCGCAACGCCCATGGTCGCAATCGATACGGACGTTTGCCGTGAACGACTCCATTGCGTCAATGACCTTCTCAATCAGTCGGTGTTCTTCGAAGAGTTTCTCGATGGCACTCATGCGAGTCTCCGCGGCTTGGACGTGATGCTGGTGATCATGTGCAAGATTAAGCTGGTACGGTTTGGGTCTAGCTGAATACAGCAGAGGCTAGCACGGGTTCGGCTGTTGCTGCCCCAGCATGTGGGACTCGAGCGCGTCGAGCAATCCAGGGATCGTATGCTCCGAGGCGGTTAGGTCTACGCGCATTCCTAGTTGCCCCAGAGTCTGAGTGGTGATGGGCCCAATACTAGCTACGGTCACTTGGCTCAATTGAGTGCGGGCAGTGGGCCCCAAGGCATTCACGATCGCTTCTGCTATCGAGCTCGAAGTAACCAACACCGCGTCCACCTGGTGCTGCACAATCATCTCGCCTAGCCGCTCGGCGCTCTGTTCGCCCAATCGGCGCGTCTGATACGCGGCCACGACGTCTACCTCGACCCCGTGTGCGCGCAATTGCTCCGGTAAAACCTCGCGCGCCTCAGCCGCGCGGAACACGAGTGCGCGACGCAGGGGCTGTTGGTCTTGGGAGAGCAAGGCGTCGAGTAGACCTTCTGCAACGTACTCTTTGGCGATCAGATCAGGCGTGATACCGAAGCGCCGTAGCGGTTCCGCGGTTTTCGGCCCAATAACGCCGATCTTGGCGCAGCCAAAGGCCCGCGCGTCGAGCCGCTCATGCGCGAGCGCCGCAAGCAGTCGCTCCGCGCCATTGGCACTGGTCAAGACGATCCAATCGTACGTGCGAAGATTCCGTGCTGCTTCATGGACCCGCTCCAGATCTGGCGGATCCTCGATCGAGATGAGCGGCATGCAGAGTGGCTCTGCTCCGCGCTCGCGAACCAGCTGTGCCGTCGCTGCCGCTTGATTGGCGGCTCGCGGCAACAGCAGTCGCTTGCCAAAGAGCGGTCGATTGTCGTACCAACGCAGCTTCTCTCGCAACGTTACTACGTCGCCAACAACAATCACGGCTGGGTTCTTGTAGCCGTTGTCCCGCGCCAAATCCGCAATATGCGCCAGCGCTCCGGTCAAAACCCGTTGTTCTGCCCGGGTGCCCCACTCAATTATGCACGTTGGGGTGGTCGCGGCTCGGCCGCCATCGAGCAGCGCCTTGGTGATGTCGGCAATGCGCCGCATCCCCATCAGGATGCAGAGGGTATCCCCTGCCTTGGCTAGTCGATGCCATGCCTCGGGTGCATGAGGGTTTCCGTGCTTGTCCGTCCCGGTGACGAACGTGACGCTCGATGACATGTCCCGATGCGTCAGTGAGAAACCAGCGTACGCCGCCTTGCCCATGGGCGAACAGACCCCTGGCACAATCCCAAACGGGATCTGCGCGTTGGCGAGCGCTTCTGCCTCTTCAGCGCCTCGCGCAAACAAGAACGGATCGCCTCCCTTCAATCGCACCACCATGCGACCAGCGCGGGCGTGTTCGAGCAGAAGTCGGATGATCTCCGGTTGCTCGACAGAGTGAGCCGCATAGCGCTTTCCTACCGAGAGCAGCATCGCGTCTTTGCGACACTCCTCGAGCAGTGCAGGGTGGGCTAGGGCGTCGTAAAGAACGACGTCGGCGTCACGCAACAACGCGAGCCCATGGACGGTAATCAGACCTGGATCTCCGGGCCCGGCACCTACTAACCACACGCGGATCTGCTCTGGCATCGGCGCGGAGAATAGCAGAGCTTCTGTACTTGAAACTCGGCCGCGTAACCAAGTGATGCTCGATTCGGATAAATACGAGAATTCTCGAGCCCACCCCTGACCTGCTGCGGCACGTGTTTCGGCGCTGTGTCGGTTGTGCTAAGGCCCGTTGCGATGAAACGCCTGGTGCTGTTGCCTCTTCTCCTCACGTTAGCGCTGATGCAGTCTGGCTGTGGCACCAGCTGCGGACGCAAGGAAGAGCCGCAACCATGGGCAGACGGTATCACGCGGGAAGTCAGCGGAACGCGGGTCTACGAAAGCACGCCGGTTGATGGGCTCTGGCTTCACTTCCCATCGTACCGAAAGTTCAAGTTCGTGCACGGCTTCGGAACGAAGGACTTATCGGTCGAGGCCTATGTTTCGCTAGCAGAGGACGAACCTGCAAAGACGGGTGACGCGACCAAGGTTGCGATAGCCAGCTCCGCCGAAGTTCTCGCAACCTTCGTTGACGAGAACACTGTGGTCGTTGAGAACACGACTTGCGAGAACGATTACTATCTGTTCGTCCGGATTTCTGAACGTCGGAATCAAGGCGCGGGTACCGCGGGTGCAACGTCAACCGACTCGATGGGGTCGGCTGGGTTGAGTTCGAGGTAGAGATTTCTCTGCTGGTTGGGTTTGTCCGTCCTAACCACAGCGCGTTCCGAAGCAAGGTGCGTCCCAACTACGGCGCGTTCCGAAGCAAGGTGCGTCCCAACTGCGGCGCGTTACGAAGAAGCATCACCACGGCGTAAGGCGCGCACTCGTGGCGCCGCAGACGTTCTATCACGACCCTTAAACGCCGAGGGCTCCCGATTGGAAGCCCTCTGTTTACGAGTTCGATGGGGTGTTAGTCAGCACCGGTGGACGCGGCACAGCTGTCGCCATTGCTCGCGTTCGGGGTCGGGTGGATACAGGAAACGAGTGCGCTGCCGCCGCCGTCTGGAAAGCGTTGGAACGACTCTTCTTCCGTCGAAGCGGAAGCCGGGATATCTACGCTGTCCAGTTGCTTCCCGGTTGGGTCCTTGAGAACAGCGTGATCGCTGCTGCTCGAGAACTTGAACGGGAGGTGCGTCGGGCCTGCATCCGTGCTGTCATCCGCAAACAGGATGAAGAACCCCTTAGGTGCGATTGACCCTACGTTCGCTGGCAGCGGCCACTCGTTCTTGGAGTCACCCAAGATGAAGCCATTCAGGTCTACGGCTTGGTCGCCTGCATTGTAGAGCTCCAGCCAATCTGGGTAGCTGCCGTCCGCCGGATCGATGTATGTGGTCGAGTTCTTGGACTGTACCTCGTTGATGTAGAGCTTGACGTTGGTGTAGTCCCTGCCCGTCTCATCACCGCAGGCACTGACCGACATTGCCAGAGCTCCTGCCAAGACAAGCTTCACGAAAGTTTGCTCTATTCCCATTGTTCTTCTCCTGATCGGGTCACTCTGTGCAAATGCTGAGAGGCCAGACCGGAGCCTGGCCTCTTTTGGTTTAGAGATCAATCTCCTGCTGGCCGAGGACCAAGGACGCCTTCATGTGGCCGTTCACCTCGCGAATTGCGTCGAGGAAGCGATTGGGCTCCTGGCTGGGCTTCAAGACGACAGAGTAGACAGCTTCCTGGTACTCGGCCTCACCCACGGTCTCCATGCTGATGAGGTTGAACTCCTCCAAGTAATTGTGGAACACGGTCGCGAACGTCTTCTCATAGTCGGTGCCTACGGGCACGCGCACGATGAGGATGCGCTCTCGCAGCACCTTGGCGAACAAGTTGAGCTTGAACAGCAGTAGTACTGTCGCGACCATGGCCAAGGTGGCAAAGACCGCCAAGCCGTAGAACCGAGTGCCGCACGCCATACCCACCGCCATGGCAGTGAACACGAAGCCGATGTCTCGGGGTTCCTTGACCGCATGTCGGAAGCGCACGATCGAGAGCGCTCCCACCAACGTGAATGCGCGCGCGATGTTCGACCCGATGATCAGCATCACGAAGGCAACCACCAAACTGAACATCACGAGCGTGTGGACGTACGTTTGTGAGTACGAAACCCCACGGTGCGTGGTGCGGTAGACCCAACCAATCGTTAAACTGAGAACGAGACTCAACGCAAAGACCGTAGCTACGTCCAGCAGTGTGAACGTACTCGTTTGGTCGCCAAATCGCTCGAGCCCCTTCGTGAGCTCACCCATACAGATTCTCCTTGTGATGATTCAAGCCGTGCTTGAGACGTTCCATGCCGCTTGCCATGACAGCGCAATACTTGCTAACGCGCCGCACCTGGCATTGGTGCTTTGCGAGGAGTGAGACCATCCAAGCTGGTATGCGCTCGTTGACCTTAACCTCCATGATTAGGGAATCTGGAGGCATGAAGTAGTAGTTCTTCGCGATCTGATTCACATCCAGGGCCGTTACGCGGCCCTGAAGCTGCATATCGAAGGTAAGGCGCATGCCTTTCTCGTACAGGCCGCCCATGTACGCGCGCCGGCGATAGCTAACGATAGCTTTGGGCTTGAGATGCAGCATGCGAATCATGTACGCCATCTCTTCGGCTGCGGCCGTATCGCGGTCGTCGAGGCCCTTTGGAACCTCGGCGCAATCGCAAAGTCGGATGGCCTCTTCAAGCGGCAGAATCACGCGCTTCTTCTGCACAGTACGATTGATGCGCTGCTTGATTTCGACGAACCCGGTGTCCACCTTGCGAATGTCGGTACCAGGGTAAATCCGCAAGCGAAGCTTGCGGCGGAACTTCAAGCCGTCAATTTTCGACCAGTATCCGGACAGCTGTGGGCTGTCGTAATACAGGCTGACGATGCGATAGAAACCGTCAACGTCTCCATACGCATCTGGAACCATGAAATTGGCCAGATCCTCACAGAGGTTTCGGTAGCTTCGCGCGTCGACGATGTATTTCAATTCGTAACGGTTGAAACGCTTGATCATTGTGCTTCTCGGGCTGGCCCGGTGGTGTTGGCGGTGACTCGAACTGCCCACGAGGTGGTGTTGGCAGGCCGGTTCGAGTTCGCGGTTACCTCTACGTTGAGGATGCTGGGTTCCTTCAGATCACTGGTTGACCATTCGAGGGGCATTGGATCTTCCGAAGCGAGCTCCACTTGCCGCTCCTGTCCCTTACCCGACAATCTGATCCGGATCGGAAAATCGCTCGGCTTCCCTTGGGCTTCCAATGTGAGTCGGGTTGGTTGCCCAGCTTCGGGTTTGATCGCCAGGTGCGCCGAGGGGCGGTTTAGCCATCCTCCCGGTTGCGTTCGCTCGATGAATTTGGCGGAGCCTTTCCCGAGCAGCGCACGTGAAAAACCGGGATGCCTGCCCCACACCTGCTCAAGCACGCGGATCTCCTTGGGCGAGTACTCGACACTGTCCTCTAAATCGGACCTGTTCAAAATGCCGAACGCCTTCTCCAATTGCGGCTTCTGCCAGCCCCAAGCGATCAGCGCTACCAACGTCGTGTAGCTGACGACAATCGCGAAGAATCCCGCACTGGGCCAGTTCCGTTTGGCCCAAGGTGAGGTTGGGATGGCGCTGGGATGTGCGCTCGGAACAGCGCTGGGCGTTCCACTCGACGCAACACTTGGGGGGGCACTTTGGGCTGCGCTCATGGCTGCCTCCGCTGCTCGAGACGATCGAGCGCTTGATCTACCGAATTCCAATCTTCGATCTTCATGACGTCCCGACGTAGGTCTGGCAGGTCGCTCTCGTTCAAGCGCTCGATCAGAACGCCCTTAGTTGTAGACTGCGAACCGTCAAACGCCTGCTTACTCTTCACAACGTGCGTGCCGCTCAAATTCAAGTTACTCGAGCCCACGTACCACAGAGACTCGTTCTCCAAGCGGATGCCTGCCTCGTTGCCGTAGGACAGCAGCTCCGAAACCGAGAGCTGGGATGCATTCTTGAGTAGGATCGCTCGAGCTCCGCGTGCCACGACGCTGCGCGCAACCGATACTTCGGACTGTTCACCCACGGATAGCCCGTTGCCCGCGCACTTCACGAACAGCGAGTCTGTGACTTGAACCCGCGAGCCCATGAGATCAATGGCATCGTCCCCAGCCTTGTTGACGCGCATGCGCGAGATCTGAGCGATTGTATGCTCGAGATCCACGGCGTCTGCGCGAATGTTATCGAAAGTGACGTCACTTAGTTCGAGTCCGTCAACATAGGCCGCATGCAGGGCGTCGTCCGACTTCTCGTTATCGGCGAAGCGTACAGCGCTCAAGCGTACGTCGCGGGTGTCGTGCACATTGAGCGCGCCAGGGAAGTCGAAGAATGAGTGTTCGGGTCGCGTTGGCGACAAGAATTCGACGTTGGAAAAGCGTGAGCCAGTCGTGCCCGGCCCTTGCAAGGCAACACCGCCCCAGTGGCCATCACGCCCGACGAATTGGATCTTTGCGTCTGGTCGACCCTCGGCAATTACCTTCCCGTACGCGATGATGGACGCGGCCTTGTCTGCGCGAATCGTCGTCCCCGGCTCGATCACGACAGTTTGGTTCTTGTTGAAGATGCGTGTCTTCGCAAGCTCCACCACGCCCGGACCTAGGTGAATCGTCTCCTCGGCGTGGATCGGATAGCAGAAGGGGTGCAGCGATTTGCTGCCAGGCTCGATGAAGCCGGCTCGGTCTTCGCACGTCATTGCTTCGCGCTCGGGCGCGATCTGGGTCCCGGCCGCGGCTGCGCCGACCGCTGCCGTAGTTACGGCGTTTCTACCCACTAAAGACAGACTCTTGACCGAGCAACCTGCGCTGCGGACAAAGAAATAGTAGGTCTGTGCTTCGACGTCGGAACGCACGCGGCCGCGGAAGGGATTCGGATTGATTGGGCGCAGTGTCACGCCTGGGTAAAGGGTAGTATCGGGCTTGCCTACCAGCAGCGGGGGAGCGACCGCCAGCAGTCGCACGTCGCGCTTGGCATCGAAGCGACCGTCGAGATCCCGATCCGCATACAACTGCCATTCCGTTGGCGTGCAGCCCGCCGCGAATTCCGGCTTGGCCTCGAGCCACTCGAAGCCA
>JBLNFG010001109.1:0-5919 GCA_050263495.1 Myxococcales bacterium
CAAGCGACGCGAGAAGCCGATCTCGGAGAATGTTTGGCAGAGCAGGAGTTCGGCCCCGAATCGACGCTAATCCGCGAGCGATTCCACATTCCATTTCGGGATGCATTGCGCCATGCGGTCGCGAAATTGACGCACAAGGAGCGCAACCTCCTCAGACTGCATATGGTCGGACGCTGCAGTATCGACCAGATTGGGCGAGCATACCGCGTGCACCGGGCCACGGCTGCACGCTGGCTCGAGTTGGCGCGGACACATATTTTGGAGTCAGTGCGGGAGGAGTTAGAACTGAAAGGCAACCACCTGACGGATAGTGAGTTCCGTAGCGTGGCCAGAATCGTTGGGAGAGACCTCGACCTTGAGGTCTCCGCACCAGAGATGTCGATTCGCCAAACCGGTTCTACGAGCGGCTCGAACTCCTCGTGATCACCAACTGACAAGAAGCAGTGTTACGGGTTGGCTGGCGCTGCCGCCCCCGGCTTTGGGGTGCGACGCGCTGCCGCGCCCTTGCCGCCTGCCCGCGCACCAGCACCTGCTTGTGACGGCTCGAACAGCGGCTTGTCCATTGTTCCCACGACTCGCCAGCCGTAAAAACCATCCTCCCGCTTCGAGCGCTGAACCTTTGGATCCATTTCGAACAGGCCCGGCACACCGGCACCCGGGGCACCAAACAGACCACGGGTAATATCGTTCTTGTTCTTGTAGCTGTCGAGGAATCGAAATTCGAGGCCGAGATCCAACATGCTTAACGGGATCGGGTCGCGCAGGCGAATGCTCCCGTCCAACAGTAGTTCGAAGTCTTGACCTTTGGCACTCATTGAGTCGATTTTCACGCGACCATCCGTGATGGTTGCACTCAATTTGACGTTGCCCACCTTGAGCTCAGGCAGCGCAATTACCTTGAGTACTTTTGCCTTGCCATCGCCAGCGGATAGCCCGCTCATGTCGAGTTCTATCTTTCCTTCTGCCTTAGCCGCCTTCTTCTCGGGCAGTTCCACCTCGAGCTTGCCGTCTACCGTGCCTTTCAGCGGCAACCCTGCGAGATCGCCTAGCATGGGTAGATCGGCCACGTTGAGCTTCGATAGCTCGAGTTCCAGTGATTGTTTCTCGGTTGAAGAGGAAAAACTCCCTTCCACCTCGCCGGATTGCATTTCCATGCCGAACGAACCCGCCGTGGTGCCGAACAGCATTCGCAGCAGCGACACGCTGCCATACACGTGATCAATCAGCGTGACATGGGGCTTTTGCTCTTCGCCTGCAGCTGAAGTTTCGATGGGTGCAGTTGCGCCCACCTGCGACGCCGAGGTGCGGGTCACCTTGACGCCATCAGCCTCGATACCACTCAACCAGTAGCCGCTCATCTCGGCGATTTCGATTCGCATACCAGCACTGGCCTGCTTGGCATTGAATTCCGCGACCAGGCGATCGCGTACTCGCTCATATGGGAACGTGCAGCGAGCAAACAAGCAAAGGAGCAGGAGGTAAAGGAGTGGATAGCCCACCCATCCAGCCCAACGTTTGATGATCGGCTTCATGGCTCCTCCCGTTCCTTGCGCGGCTCAGTGCTGGACCTGTCCGCCGATGCGGCTCCCTTGGCCAGGTCGCCCGCGCCTTCGGACTTTGGAAGCTCTTTGCGATCGTATGCACTCACGATCAACTCGACGTCGTAGGAATCGGGTTCGCTGATTCGTTTGCGAATGCCCAGCTTGCTGATGACCACCGGATATCCGGCAACCTCGAGTTTCTCGAGGAACTTTGCCAGATTCGCCAGACCGACCTTGCGCAGCTGCAGACGCACCGCGCGTTCTTCGTAGCGTTTGCCGTGGGGAACTACAGGTCGGTCCTGACTCTCGGGTACGTCCAAAGCCAACTCCCGTGCCAACGCGTCGATGAACGTCGCCAATGGCGGAGCGGGTTTGGCATAACGTTGCGCGATGGTTTGACGTCGCTGATCGGTCTTGGCGAGGGCGGGTTGGCTAGCCATGATGTCCGCTATTACCGCGCGGTACTCCTCCGATTCACCGCTCTTCGAGCTGAGCATAGCCTCGGTGGCGATCGGGACTAACAGTACGAGCACGACAGCTAGGAACAACAGTAGCCATTGCAGTAGCCGCCGCTCTCTCTGATCGAGTCGTTCAAAGACCTGCGCCAATGTCACTTGGCACCTCCCGCCGTCTCTTCAGGCTTCTTCTTTGCGGGCTTACTCGACTGATCCTCCGGGCAGCGCACGTCCCATTCTAGCCCGTACTTCTGCCGATCGCTGTTTACCACTTGGGTCACCTTACCGAGTCGCTGTTCCTGAAAGCATCGGTGTTCCTTCAATCGTGCGGCAATCTCCTGCGCCTCCGATGCCGAACCCACGATGCCGGTTAGTTTGACGTGCTCCCGCTGCATGTCGAACTCCTCAATGTCGTGGATAATCGTTTGCGGAATGGCGCTGCTAACCTCGACCAAGACGTCAAACGCGTCCATATGCGGCATCGGATCAACGTCATCAAGGTTGCGGCGCTTCTGCAGCAGCTCCTTCGCCGCTTCCACGTCCTTTACTTCCTCCCCGAGAATCAGCTTGGTGACTTGACCGAGCTCGGTCACCAGCGTTTCCTGCTGGCGATCCAGTGCCCTCGATTCAGCCCAAGCCGCAAACGCAAAGCTGATTAGGATCGCCGTCACGAGTCCGCTCAGTATCGGTGCCTTCTCTTTGAGGAATGCGTATCCGCGTTGAAATCCGAGAGGCCCCTGTCGAAGGTCGGGATCACGTGGCTTCGACCCCAGGCCCAGCGCAACTCCAATCGCCTTGGAGAAGCGCGGGATATTCGCTGCTTCTGCCTCTGGAATCTCGAGACCGGTTAGCACAGGTAGTGGCAGCACCGGGATCCCAAGCTCTGCAGAGAGGTACGCCTCGGCGCCACTGACGCTGACTCCGTCGCCGGTTAGGTAGATCGTGGCTATTGCTTGCCCAAGTTGAGCTTGAAACGCGAGCAATGTTTGACGAATGCTCGCAGCGATGACCGTCGCACCTTCAGGCAACTGCGCGACACCGGTAGATGTGGTTCTGGCTTGCACTGCTTCGCCAGACTGTACAACTAACACGTCGATTCGCTGCAAGCCCAAGTCCACGATTGCGACCGGCACATCAGTGCGCCCAATCTCCCCCAAGTGCGGGAGCAGATTCGCGAGAGGTAACGGTCCACAGCCGACGCGTTCAGCTTCTCGTCCCAACGCTGCACGACACGTGGAGATGGTGGCTCCCACCTTTTCCGTGGCAGCTGCGGCGACCAAAAGTCGCACTGTCGCGCCGTCCTTCTGATGCCGCAAAAGCAAATAGTCATGAACCAAGTTGTCGAGTTCAACCGGCACCCGCGATTCAAGCTCAAACGGGACGACTTGATCGAGTTGACGCAAGGCAGTCCGCGGCAGCTCCACGTGTTGAACGTAGGAATGTGCGCCGTCGAATGCCACTGCGACGCTCTCGCCGTGCCCGAGCATACTCAGAGCAGCCTGCTTGAGCGCTTGGGTGAGATCGGGCTCCTGGCTCCGGTCGATCTCCATCAAGCGCTCCACGACAGTTCGTCGGTAGCTCGTCGTCAGGGCGACGGCGCGAACGTGGGTCGCCGATATTTCGATGCCAACAAACCTAGCCATGAGGGATATTCCTAGTCTGTACGGGGCAGAACCGTCAATTGATGCGGTAGTAGATGAAATGCCCGCCGGCACTTGCCTTGAATGCGGACAGTATGCTTTCAGGCGTTACGTCCTGGGGATCGACGCCAGGGGGAAGGTCTGTGGGCGCGGCCGAGCCTGCGGGCGTAGCCGAAGCCGCCGCCATAGCCGCGGCTTCGTGAAGCCCTGCTCGCTCGAGCTGGATTGAGTTGGCGACGGACTGCCCAGGCGGCGGTGCACCCCGAAAGTCCACCACCGCGTGAATTCGCGTCGTGGTCTCGCGTCGGCCACTCTTCACGATGCCTTTCGCGTAGACGCTAAAGATGTCGCTCTTTAGCTTGACGCGTTCCTTCAACACAGCGCCATTGACCTGTAGCGGTGGAATCCCGAGCATCGAGAAGAACATGCCGATCGGACTGACGGAGCCGCCCTGCCCCATCGTATTGGGATCGTAGTTGAGCCCTTGAACGAACCCCTTGGTGCTGCCAAACGGCGGTATCCCCGGCATGAATGCGCGGGCCATGTCGATGCCAGACACGATTTTAGCGCGCATCACCGGATCCACGCAGGCTGGACTGTTTGCCGCGTACTGGCAAACCAGTGCCGCCAAGGTGATTCCATTTGCGGTATTGACGTTCACCTTGTCGCTGCCCCAGACCGTCACGATCCGCTTCTTCGGATCATCCGGATCTGGATCGATAAAGGTGTTCCAGAATTCCTCGTCAATACCGCGAACGAGGTGGAGCTCCTCCAAACTATCGAATGCCGCGTTCTTACGCGCATACGGCCGCTTGAGTCCCTCGTAGAAGGTGTCTTCCGCTGCTGACTGGGCGGCGGTGGCCTGATCGGGAGTGCACGGATCGGCGTCGATATTGGGGTCAGCCCAATCGACCAACGCCGAACACACCACTCGACGATCTTTGAAATTCCCGTCGGAGTCCCGCCCCTCGAACAAGCGATCGTATTGCGAGCCACGTACCAGGCTCAAGAATTGGCTTGTGACGACCAGGTTCGCGGCGACCGTCCCTCGGGCGGCATAGTTGAAGTTGAGCTTGGAGTCCTCATCAACAATGATGGCCTCGAATCTAGTGCCAGGCAGTCCGAGCGCCTTGGTTTGTTTGGTGCTGGTTCCCTCCGTCTTGCCGTACTCCTTCGAGGCATTCTCATTATTGAAGAAGCTGAGCAGTACGTCCGCGTGCTCCCAAACCGGCAACTGCACCTGCTCCATTCGCATGAACGCCAACAAGAATCCCATGCCTTTGCGGATCGTTGGTTCAGCGGCAATGATCAGCCGGGTCAGGGCAATGGCACTCTTCGCAGAATACTCGGCTTGGACGGCATCGCGTTCGCTCATGGCGCTACCAAGCTCCGCACTCGTCTCTTGCTGGAACTCGGTGAGCATGACCGCCAGTATGGTCAGCGCACTAAGCACCATGATGAGTGCGACACCGCGTTGCTTTCTCCGCCGCAGATAGCGCATGCCCTTAGCCCCCCTGCGTCGCAAAGGTTAACCCAGAGGTCATGGGTATGGCGATCTTCGTCACCAGCCGGATCGTACCTTGCCCACGCTCCGCGCCGTGACGCGTTCCGCCGTTCAGGACAAGCACCAAGCGCACTTGCAGCGGCAGTCTTCCGATTTGCTCCGTAGCTTGGGTGGTGTCCCAACGATCCGTCCATTGTCCAGTCGCGGCATCCAGATATTGCACGTCGAACAGATCGATATCCGAGGCGAGAACCTCGATCTTGCCTCCCTTTTCCGGATACAGATCGAGTCGAGAGCTCACGCGACGCACCAAGTTCACCACGCCGGAACGATGCTCGTCCTGCTCGGCGAAGTATGAGACCTCTTCCTGATCGGTCTCCCGCGAGTTCTCGATCAGTCTTCGATGAGCAAACGAGGCAAAATCAATCCTATCTCCCGGCGATCCCTGCGTGCCTTTGAACATCGTCTTGATTACGGGTCGCACTGGGGGAATCGGCTGATGGAGCGAAATGAACGCGCTCTGTAGCTCGCGAACCATGCGTGACATGGCCAGGCGACCTTCCCGATAGCGGTCGTTGATCCGTTCCACGCCCTCTTTGCTACGCTTCATCCCGGCAAAGGCGCTGTAGATCACTGTCGCAATCAAGGCCAAGATCGCCATTGCGACGAGCACCTCGATCAGCGTAAAGCCACGGGCACGGGATGCGGAGGAGCGTTTCATCTCGCTCCTGTACTTGCCGGGCTCGGGCCAAACATGCCGGGCAGCATGCCCCCGTCTG
>JBLNFG010001110.1:0-3845 GCA_050263495.1 Myxococcales bacterium
CCGAGCACGATGTTGGAGGAGGTCGGCGGCGCGCAGCGCCGACGGGTGGAGGCAGCATCACACGCACTGCAGCTTTCCATGAAGGGCCACGGTACCCAGCGAAGCTGGGCAGGCGCCGCAGGCGGCAAGTGTTTTGCTGCCCACCACCGCACTCGCTCCGCGAGTGCTTGCTCCTCCCAAATTCGTGCTCGCTGAAGCTGCGCGCGAATGGGAGGAGCGAAGGCCGCGCCGCGGGGCACTTCGGGCCGAGCGGGTTTGAGAATTGTCGCGACAGTTCTTCGTAGCGTCGTCCACCTCCTTCCCATCGCGCGCAGGTCGCCAACGGCGACCGAGCACGATGTTGGAGGAGGTCGGCGGCGCGTAGCGCCGACGGGTGGAGGCAGCATCACACGGCAGTGGAGCTTTCCACGCAGGCCACGGTGACCAGCGAAGCTGGGCAGGCGCCGCAGGCGGCCAGTACACATGGCTTTGGGGGAAAGTCGACCGGGAGTCGCGCGCAGCGCGCGTCCGGGTGGATGGGGCATCATCACTACTTTGAGCAGCGCCGCGACGAGGCCGCCCTGCGCAGCGGGAGGATCGGCGCTTGTAGTAGGGATTTCAAACCGATCGGCGTTCCAAACTACGGGGTGTCCGAGGTTTCTGTTCGTCGCGAGCAGCCAGAAATCCGAGCAATACGGAGCGCAAGGGGCCATGCGTAGGGCTTCTTCCACGGAAAGGCGGCTGCGACGCACGCAGTAACCAACAAAGGGACGCGCAGCGATCACGTAATGGTCGGCAGCCGCGCATCCCTGACTGCCAGGCAGCCCGCGCATCCCTGATTGTCTCAGGCAGCTCCGACGCCGGTTGGCGAGATACGGACAGTCGTTAGTTGCTCGAGCGCCAAGTGGACGAGCGCTTCCTCGTCCATTGGATGCTTGGCTTGCCCGCGCTGCTTGGCAGCCTCAAGCAGGCTGCCACACAGGGCATCATCGCAGGCCAAGCCTCGGGCTTCCAGTACGTGTCGGATTGCAGAGCGACCAGAGTGCTTGCCAAAAATGTATCGGCGCTGTTGACCCACGCGCTCTGGGGGAAATGACTCGTAGGTTCGCGGATCGCGTACGACCCCGTCGGTATGCAACCCGCTCTCGTGCACGAAAGCGTTGGCTCCGACGATTGCTTTGTGAGGTGGTTGTGGCCAACCGAGAATATGTGACAGCTGGCTCGCCGCTTGAGGAAGGCGAGTAAGGTCGATTCCGGTGTTGCAAGAGTAGGCAACCTCAAGGGCGGTGGCGACCTCTTCTAGCGCAGCATTCCCGGCTCTTTCTCCGATTCCGAGCAGGGAGCATTGCGCGCCGGAGGCGCCCGCAAGGAGTCCGGCAATGGAGTTTGCCGTCGCGAGACCGAGATCATTGTGGCAGTGAACGGCAATTGGAACCGGCACAGACCGGACCAGTTGACGGACGAGACGGAACATTCTGGATGGAGTCATCGCACCCGTTGTATCAGGAACGCCAAGCACATCAGCGCCGGCGCTGATTGCAGCTTGACTTACCTCGAGTAGGAATTGCCACTCAGTGCGTGTCGCGTCTTCTGGTGCAAATACGACCTGAACGTTCGCCCTTTTTGCGTATTCGACGGCGTGAGTTACCGCCTTCAGGACTTGAGAGCGCGTTGTTCGTAGCTTGTTCGCGATGTGAGAGTCCGAGGTCCCGATGAAGATAGCAACACTGGAGGCACCGGTTTGTAACGCCGCGTCGATGTCGCGTTCGAGTGGGCGCGCGATCACCTGGATCGTAGCCTTGAGCTGGAGTCCCACGATCTCTCGGATAGCTTCACGTTCCGCCGTGGACACTGCTGGAAAGCCAACTTCTATCAATGGGATGTGCAAGGTATCTAGGGTTGTAGCGATTGCAATCTTTTCCTGCACGCTGAAAGCAACACCTGGGGCCTGCTCACCATCCCGGAGTGTCGTGTCAGCCACAACGACCTGTTGCTTTAGGATGTCTTCGAGAACGTCGTCTTCGTGCGTGGACGGGGAGGGAAGCGAGGGCGAGGATAGCGAAGAAAACTCCAGTTGGCTCTTGGAATTGTTCACGACGCGGAGCGCTTTGAAGACCGTGTTCAATCGAACCATGTCTAGTGGCGAACAGCGCAGTCGTACCAAACGCATCCGGTATGCGGCGATCGGGCTCATTGTTGCGTCGATGAATGTCTCTCGAAACGTCTTGGTGTCCGTGCAAATGAGCAGCTCCGCGTGGGTGCAGGCGAAGTATTCCTGCTCCCCCACGTGGCTCATGTCGCCCGCAGGCGTGTTGACCAGGTACATAGTAAGGTCGATGTCTTCGAGTCGAAGCTGCAGTCGACGCGGCCAATTGCGAAGGGGAGGTAGGTGGCTTAGTCGAGTCACTTGCTCCCGTAGGTAGACCGACATTGCCTCTCTGCTCCAGTTCGAGTTGGCGTTGTTGTTCGGGGCTGAAATCTCTGATGTGTGTCGGTCAATCTGGTTGGAGGCGGCGTGGAGCGGTTTGGATTCCGTGCCTTGTTCCGTGAACTCGTAGCGGTCACGTAGGCGAGCTTGCGACAGCAGCGTGAAGATTACCGAAGGCATAAGTACAATTAACGTCTTTCCGATACCGATCGCGCAAGCAATGAGGGAAGAGGCGAAATAGAGCCGTTCCAAGACGAAGACCTTATGCGCCCAGAGCGCATCGATTCGCGACAACGAAGCCTGCTTCTTCCATAGGCGCAAGAACACCATGCCAGCCGCGGTTGCCGCCATCGAGAGAAGCAAGAGTCCTGGTAAGGGCTTGCCTCCTTCATGGTGGAGTATGCCAGTCGCCACCAGGGCGAGTCCCATGGTGTGGAGTATCCCTCCGGTCAAAATTGTGGCTCGAATGCCGTACCGAGCAGGGAACGTCATATAACCGCACGAACGGTCACCCTCAATATCCCGGACCGCCCCGATCATGTTCGTGCACGCGTCATGGAATAGGAAGGCCAGACTCAGTGGCAGCAACCACCCTTGGATCCGTTCTGACGTAGCCAGACTACCAAAGACGAGTGTGAGGCTCATGGGCATTCCGCGCACGAAGTGACCTGCCACTCCGTGAGCCTTGAATACCTTGCTGTATGCAATCTCGAGTCCAAGAACCGCAAGGGCTACGAGCAAGTTTGCCCAGCTTAGCCAGGCCGAACCGAACAGGCCGATCGTGACGTAGGCGATCATGAAGCCCAAGGCCGTTCGAGCAGATATGCGTCCAGAGGGAATTGGGCGCTGAGGCTTGGAGACGGCATCGAGTCGCCGATCGAAGTAGTCGCCTCCATACAACCCCGCAGTCCACCCAAGCAGGGGAGCAATGCACACTGCCGCAAGCCTGGTCGGATCTGGTCGCGGGTTGGTCAGCAATGCGCCCGCCGCCGCAACGAGGCTCACGTACAGTGTCGTGTAGGGCCGCATGGTTTCGAGGTGCGCGAAGAGGGTTCGACGAAACATGGCTAGCTACTCCTTGGCGCAACTTCTGAGCGCTGCTGCCTGGCAATTCCGCGAGTGCGTTTTAGGTAGACCGCCAATGCTCTGAGCGGAAAGCACAGGGGATAGAGGGTATTGCTGTAGCAAATCGTAGCGGCGTAGACTCCGACGACGGATGCCTGCCACCCTCCTTTGGCGTCTTGATGCGCGAGCAGCCAGCCGATGGCCCTCGTAATCGAGTCATCTTCGGGGGATACTCCGGCGTTGAGTAAGGCGCTAATGGCCCAACCAGTTTCCTCCGCCGTGCCGGGTTGACCCAACGCATTCGACCAACTGCCGTCACGGTTTTGGTTGGCCGAGAGCCACTCGGCGCAACGCCGAGCCATTGTCGAATTAG
>JBLNFG010001111.1:0-5422 GCA_050263495.1 Myxococcales bacterium
GGATCAGGCGTGGTCTGGCCTGGATCTAGGCCATGAATGGCGCGATAACTGCTGATGGCGTCCAAATCTACGCTAATGGCGCACAGTCGAGACACCTCCACAAGGTACCAGTCGGAGCCGCACAGTTCTACGACTCAATTCTTCATTTGACCGCGTGACGAGTCCACACGTCATTCGTGCAGCGCCGAGTGAGCGGCAATGCGTCGTCATATCCGGACGACGCGCGCGCCAGAGTCCGTACGCCATCAAGGGCGCGGCGCGAACGGCAACTCGCCATTCTATCGGACGATGCGTTCGCCAAACAGGCTAGTGCGCGCAATTTCGGTCATAGCCAGAACCACTGGTTCCTTCAGCCTGCGTTCGGTCGAAATCGCGTAGAAGCGCTCTCGAACGCCTGCGAGCGTGCCGATTGCCCGAACCTGGTACTGACGAATGACCTCGTCGCGAATGACCGACGCGGCGGGGAACACGCCGTGGCCGGATTGGCCGAACACCTTCAGCAGGGCGCTGTCCTCGAATTCACCAATCACTTTGGGTCGAATCTCGCGCTTGGCAAACCAGAGCTCCAGGGAACGCCGCAGGGCAGTATTCTCAGTGGGAAGGAGAAATGGTGCGCCCTCCAAGCTCTTTGGAAAACCGCGACGCAACGATGCCGCCAGCTTTGGCGCAGCAAATAAGGTGACTCCGCACTCGCCCAGAAGATGTCCAAACGCGCGCACCGGAGCGGATGAGCCCGCGGGCGCATCCGACAAGATGACGTCCACGTTGTGCAGAGCGAGCTCTGCCAGTAGCCGCGCCGGTTTGTCTTCTCGCACGACGAGTTGAGTTGCAGGCTGGAGCCGCAGAACTGGCTCCAACAGGCGGCTTGCGACGAGCTTCGGCAATACGTCCGCGACGCCCACTACCACCGAGGCAGTATGCCCCGCCACGCGGCCACTCAACGCATCCTGCATCTCGCGCCCGAGAGAGAAGATGTCTTGTGCATAACGAAAGACAACGCGCCCCGCTTCGCTGACCACAAGTCCGCGACCAACCCGCGTAAAGAGCTTTGCACCGAGCTGCTGTTCCAAAAGCCGGATTTGCGCGCTCATCGTGGAAGGGGCGAGCCTCAGCTCCGCAGCCGCCCGCGCCAAGCTGCCCTCTCGCGCAACAGCCCAGAAATAAAGCAGATGATTGTAGTTCAGCCAGTCCATCCGAACAGCAGGATACTTTGGCTGGACCGAAGTGTCATGGTTGTATTTCCTCATTGCCTAACAGTCCCGGAGCCACTAGCAAGTGCTCGGGCGTACAGCCCCCTGGAGTCCAACGGGCGAAGCGCGTCGGTTGGAGCTACATCAGCGCCCGCCCAGTCAGCATTGGAGTTTGGAGAAGAACATGGAGACCATCGGCAACGGAAAAACCAGCAACGAGAAGCTCAGAGCATGGGTCGATTCAATCGCCAAGCTCTGCAAGCCGGAGCGGGTGTACTGGTGCGACGGATCGCAAGAAGAATATGACCGTCTCTGCAATGAAATGGTTGCCGCCGGGACTTTCAAGCGACTCAATCCGAAGAAGCGGCCAAACAGCTTTTACTGCCGTTCCGACGTGCGAGACGTGGCCCGCGTAGAGGATCGTACTTTTATCTGCACGCCGCAGAAAGACGACGTGGGTCCCACGAACAATTGGACCAATCCCGACGAGATGCGCAAGACCTTGAACGGTTTGTTCGATGGTTGCATGCGCGGTCGAACGCTCTACGTCATCCCCTTCAGCATGGGGCCGATCGGTTCGAGCATTGCCCACATTGGCGTGGAACTCTCGGACTCGGCGTACGTCGCCACCAATATGCGGATCATGACGCGTATGGGGCAGAAGGTATTGGACGCTCTCGGCAAAGACGGCCAGTTCGTGCCGTGCGTGCACTCCGTGGGCAAGCCGCTCAATCCGGGCGAAAAGGACGTCGCGTGGCCGTGCAACCCGGATAACCGCTACATCGTCCATTTCCCTGACACCCGAGAGATCTGGTCCTTCGGGTCGGGCTACGGCGGCAACGCCCTGCTCGGCAAAAAGTGCTTCGCCCTCCGCATCGCTAGCGTCATGGCTCGGGATGAGGGGTGGATGGCCGAGCACATGCTTATCGCTGGCGTCGAATCCCCAACCGGAGAGCGCACCTATGTTGCAGCGGCGTTCCCGAGTGCCTGCGGCAAGACCAACTTCGCCATGTTGGTTCCCCCGAAGGCATTCGAGGGTTGGAAGATCTGGACGGTGGGAGACGACATTGCCTGGCTGAAGCCCGGCCCCGATGGCTCGCTCCGTGCAATCAACCCCGAAGCAGGTTTCTTCGGCGTTGCACCCGGGACGAGCATGTCGTCGAACCCGAACGCGATGCTGTCGCTCCACTCGAACTGCATCTTCACCAACGTGGCACTGACGGACGATGAAGATGTTTGGTGGGAAGGGATGACGGACGAGGCGCCCAAGCACCTCATCGACTGGAAGGGCAACGACTGGACACCTGCCAGCACCACCCCAGCTGCACATCCAAACGCACGATTCACCGCGCCGCTAACGCAGTGCCCGACCTACGATCCCGCGTGGGATGATCCCGCTGGAGTGCCAATCAGCGCCATTATCGTAGGCGGGCGTCTGTCCAAGGGCATGCCCCTCGTGTTCCAGAGCAACAGCTGGACACACGGCGTGTTCATGGCCGCAACCATGGGTTCGGAAGCGACGGCAGCCGCGGACAAGCAGGCAGCGATCCGGCGTGACCCAATGGCCATGTTGCCGTTCTGCGGATACAACATGGCTGACTACTGGGTGCACTGGTTGCGCATGGGACGCAACATTCCGGCTCCTCCGGCCATCTTCCGCGTGAACTGGTTCCGCAAGGACGAGAACGGCAAGTTCATGTGGCCCGGTTTCGGCGACAACATGCGCGTGCTGAAATGGATCGTTGATCGTGCGCGCGGTCGCGCATCGGCAGTGGAGAGCCCGCTCGGGTTCGTGCCCACTCGTGACGCGCTCATGTGGGAAGGCTTGAACTACCCCGCCGACAAGTTCGATGCACTGATGACGATCGAACCCGAAGCACTGAAGGCTGAGGCGGCCGATCTGGACCGATACTTCGAGCAGTTCTACGATCGCTTGCCGAAGGAGTTCATCGCCGAGCGAGAGCTGCTTCGCGCCCGCGCCCTGCGGACCAAGCGTCCGTGGAAACCGCCGACATCGAAGTAACCGCGCCGAAAAGAACAAAAGAAGCCGCCCGAGACTCTAAACTCGAGTCTTCGGGCGGTTCTGTTTCCTTTGTCGCGCTACAGGTTGGCTCGAGCCGAGCTGAAGTGATTGTTCATGGCCCGCGTTTCGCGCTAGCAACGCGCGCCACCGCCTTGGCCAACTCCTCCGGCTTGACCGGCTTGCCCAGGTGGGCGTCATAGCCAGCAGCAATCGCCCGATTACGATCTTCATCCCGGGCCAGAGCCGTAAGCGCCAGGGCAGGCGTGTTTCCTCCCATTTCCGCAGGCAGTCCGCGGATCTTGCGCATCAATGAGTAGCCGTCTTCATCGGGCATGCCGATGTCACTGACCAGAATATCCGGCAGGAACTCCCGAAAGATGCTCCAGGCTTCGCTTACCGAACCCGCAACCCGAACCGTGGCACCCGCTTGAGTCAATACGGTGAGGATGAGCTCGCGAGCGTCGGGCTCATCGTCGACGACTAGTACGCGGATCTGGGCGAGGTTTGCGTCTCCGACCGGAGCTACTGCGGCCAACTCCTGCGCACGCGGCGCTCGAAGCACGTTCGGTATCACCGCGAGAATCGGCAAAGTGATCGTAAAGGTTGCTCCATGGCCGAGACCGTCGCTCATGGCGAAAGCACGCCCGCCGTGCAGTTCCACGATGTGTCGCACAAGCGCGAGCCCCAACCCCAGTCCACCTACGCGCCGCGTAATCGAAGCGTCCGCCTGTCGAAACCGGTCAAAGACGTACGGCAGGAACTCCGCATCAATCCCTCGGCCGCTGTCCTGCACCGATAGCACCACGTTGGAGCCCTCTTGCCGCAAGGAT
The DNA here is from genome assembly GCA_050263495.1 of Myxococcales bacterium. Taxonomy (GTDB): domain Bacteria; phylum Myxococcota_A; class Polyangia; order Polyangiales; family Polyangiaceae; genus FEN-1139. Next base: position 4,044 of record JBLNFG010001111.1, read on the forward strand.
ACCCAGATGTTGCCCTTCGAGTCGGTGAACTTGACGGCGTTCGAAAGCAGATTCCAGACGACTTGCTGGAGCCGATCCGGATCGGCGGCAAGCAAACAGAAATCGCGCTCCGGTTTGAACTCGATGTTGATTTGTTTCGCGCTCGCCGACGGGCGAACGACCTCAATCGCTTCGCGCGTGATTGTCACGACGTCGGTGGGTTTCACATCCAGGCGGAGCTTTCCGGTGATCACCCGCGAGACGTCGAGAATGTCGTCAATGATGCGGATCTGCGCCTGCGCGTTGCGATAGATGACCTCCATCGGCTTCACAATAGCGGGATCCTTCACGCGCTCATTGAGCAAACTTGCCCACCCGACGATGGCGCTGAGCGGCGTCCTTAGCTCGTGCGATACGATTGCCAAGAACTCGTCCTTGGCACGAGATGCCTCTTCGGCAACCTTGGCGGCGTGCTGCGCGGCGGCATAAAGCTGAGCATTTTCCAAAGCGACGCCAGCGCGGCGGCCCAACTCTTCTGCGAGTTGTAGCTCTGCCTGGTCGTAGCGGCGATTCGACGTACTCGACACCAAAGTAATCGCGCCCAGGATGCGTCCGCGGACTTGAATGGGAACAATCAAGGCGGACTTGATTCCCATCTGCTTCAAGAGTCCCTGAAGCTCTGGATCTTGGGTGAGCCTAGAAACTGACTCATCCGTGACGTCGTTGTAACTCTGGGACACGCCCATCCGCTCTACGTTCCATAACCCGTGTCTCTGCTCTGGGTCGGGATTCAGCCGCCGTCGAAACTCCTCCGCCAACGCCAGCTTCGAAGGGTCGGCGTGGGTCGCCGTGACGTGGAGTAGTTGGTCCTGATCAACCAGATGAATGGCGCACCAGTCCGCTAGCTCGGAGGTCAATACGCGGGCAAGTATCGGTAGCATCTCGCGGTAGTCGAGTGAGCTTCCAAGTGCCGTGGTGGCGTCCGCCAGGTACTTCGCCTGTCTCTCCTGGCGGCGCTCCATCGTCACCTCGTGCCAGATGTTCACGGCGAGCTCTGGAGTTCCGTCCTCTCCCATCACGCCCGTCGCACGGACATGGCTCCACCATTCACGGCGCGTCGCACGTTCACGGATCTGCAGCACGCGAGTGCTAGATGGTTCACCGTTCAGAACGCGACGCGCCGGCAGATCTTGCGACTGGATGGGATTCCCTTGCTCATCCATTACCTCAAAGCGTGAGAGGATCGCCTCTGGAGTGGCTTGGACGAGCTCATCAGCCGAGCCAAGTCCACACAGTTCAGCGGCCGCCGTGTTCGCAAACACGACGCGGCCCGAACGATCTTGCACGGTGATGCCGTCAGCAACTCCTTCCAGAATGATCTCGAGCCGCCGACTGAGTGC
>JBLNFG010001112.1:0-3048 GCA_050263495.1 Myxococcales bacterium
GTTGTCGACCGTGTTTCAGCGAGATTCCACCGCGCCAATTCTTGAGCTGGGGCAATGCAGCAGCCTCGTTGGCCGCAAGATAATCTCGTGAACGGGCGCGGCGGGTCCACTCTTGTTCTTCTCGGTGAGAGTGGAACCACACGATTGTGGTCTCGTCTCAGCTTCCGACTAGAGTTGTTGCATCTATATGTAGCAAGTGAACATGCGGCCACTCGCGAGTCCTGCGCCTACCGAACTCGACGTCGATGCCTGGGAGGTCCAAACAAGGATCCCACCCGATCCGCTTGGCGAGAGCCTGATTGCTCACAAGGTATCCGCAACGTCCTCCTTTATCCAGCGCTTCTCCCAGATTGCCGCGCAAGATCCCACCGCGACAGCGGCAATTGACCAGCGGGGGGCCGTGAACTACGGCGAGCTCGAAGGTCGCAGCAACCAACTCGCGTTCCAGCTTGCGGCCCATGGTGTGGGTCCCGAAGTGGCTGTCGGCGTGTATCTCTCGCCGGGAGTCGAGGTGCTGGTCGCCATCCTGGCGATCTGGAGATGTCGCGGGGTTTATCTGCCACTCGATCCGACTCATCCGGAGGCGTACGTACGCAGAATGGTGGACGAGGCGAAGCCGCGGGTAGTCGTCGCGAACACCGACATGCTCTGGCTTGAAGCGAACGTATCTGTCATCCGGCTCGACGCGGCATTCGAACAGCTCCAGCCCGTAACTCAGCTTGCAGCGACATCGCTCGTTTCAGTGCCCCACCTCTCAGACACCGCCTGTCTGTTCTACACGTCTGGCACCACTGGCAGGGCGAAAGGCGTGCTGACGACGCAGCTGAATGTGCAGCATTACCTCCAATCCGCGATCCGGAACTATCGCTTCCAGCGCGATGACGTCTTCCTTGCGATCGCGCGAACAACGTTCAGTATCAGCCTATTTGAGCTACTTGCGCCCCTTCGGTGCGGTGGCTCCGTACGCATCTTGCAGCGCAATCAGATTCTGGATCGTGGGGAATTGTGTCGTGCTCTAGAGTCGAGCACGGTCGTGCATGCGGGGCCCAGTCTGTTGCGAAGCCTCTTTCGGTACTTGCCGACCGTGGCGCAGGGCTCACGGACATTCGACAATATTCGCCATGCCTCGTCGGGCGGCGACCTCGTGACACCCGCTGTCATGCATAAGATGCGGCAGGTGTTCCCGAACGCCGAACTCTACACGATTTATGGCTGCACCGAGATCAGCTGCATGGGGACGAGCTATCCGATTCCACGCGCTCAAGCAGAAACAGTGACGCGAACGTTCGTTGGAGTGCCGTTCCCGAACGTCACGATGCGAGTGTTGGACGAACATCGCCACGACACTACCACCGGCGAAGTGGGCGAGATCTACTTTGCCGGCCAGGGTGTGGCGCGCGGGTACCTTCACCAACCGGAGCTTAGCGCACAGAGGTTTGTCGAAATCGATGGCGAGCGCTACTACAGCACGGGTGACCTTGGACGACTTCACCCTGACGGATGCCTCGAGATCTTGGGGCGACGCGATTTTCAGGTCCAATTGCACGGCATTCGCCTCGAAACGATCGGGATCGAAAGAGCCGTCGAGGAGCTGGGCCTCGCCGCTCAGTGTGCCGTGGTCGCCAAGAAAACGGCGGATGAAGAGTTGCAGCTGGTGGCCTTCGTGGTGCAGCCGAGCGAAGAAGGGTTAGCGCGCTTTCGCCGCCGGCTTGCCACGGTTCTTCCAGACTACATGATCCCGCAGCGCTTGGTGGTGCTTGACGCGATGCCTGTCACGATCAATGGCAAGCTCGACCGCCACCAACTGTTGGCGCTAGCGGAAGAGCCGACGCCCGCCTCCGACGAGGCTGACACTTCCACGCCATTAGTGTCCGGGCAAGAACGTGCGATGCTCGACATTTTCAAGCAAGTTCTTCGGTGTGCAAAGGTCGGACTGGACGATAACTTCTTCGATTTGGGTGGCGATTCTCTCCAAGCAATGCTCGTCCTCGAGCAAATCGCAACAACGATTGGGGTGACAATACCACCCCAACTGTTGTTCGAAGCAGGCACTGTGCGCGCGCTTTCTGAGCATAGTCGCCGCGCCTCGGCGTCGACGGTGACTCGGCCGATTCCGCTCAATCAGAGCTCAGCTCAGTCGAGCCTCTTCATGTTATCGGGCGTCCAGATCTACCGCGAGCTTGCCAAACGGTTAGCGGATAAATGGTCCGTCTACGGCTTAATAACGCCGCGCGAATTCGACTCCGTAGGTGCACTCGGTAGTGCCAATGAATCAGTCGAGCAGCTCGCGCAGGACTACCTAGCCATCATCAAGTCCCATCAACCACGCGGGCCATACTACTTACTGGGCTATTCCTTTGCCGGTATCGTTGCTTACGAGTTGGCGCAGCAACTGCGCGCCCTCGACGATGAGGTGGGCCCACTCGTCCTGGTGGACGCGGTGTTGCCCGAGTGGTCCCTCGGATGGCGATTTCGATTAGCAAAACTGAAGCGAGTCCGGTCAGTCCCACTCTCTGAGCTGGTTGGTTTTGCACGGCGCAGGTTTGACGAGGTCCTTAAGAGCAAGCAGCCGACGGAGTTGATGCGTCAGACTCAGGACCATCGCTTGGCCTCAATTCAGGAGCGTAGAGCCTCGATTAGCAATGCCACGGCGGCGCGCTACGCCAAGCATATGCGGCGATTCTCTGGCTCGGTTTGCGCCGTCACACTCGGGAAACGCCTGGAGCTCGATCCGCTCAAACGGGACGATTGCGGCTGGGGACCTTTCGTCGATTCCCTTCGGGTATGCAGCATTGACTGCGACCATTTCCAAGTGATGGCGGAAGAGCCGTATGTCACGCAGCTCGCAAGCATCGTGGATGAAGCGTTCGGAGAAGAGCGCAAACGGTAGCAGCCCGATAGAGCCCTGTGCTTGGAGTCTTCCAAGCCTCAGTGTTGGCGTCTTTGTTTGCGAACTGGGTCTGAGAAATCCCCTCAATCTTTAGCGAGAAAGATCACGCAACTGTTTCACGGTGGGTCCGATCAAAAGAGCAGATGGCACAGGAAGAG
>JBLNFG010001113.1:0-3080 GCA_050263495.1 Myxococcales bacterium
GATAGCCTAGTCGATCAATTGCGATTACCCGTTCCGCACCCAGCATCCTGGCGCTCGCCATTGCGAACTGCCCGACTGGACCCGCACCCCAAACCGCCACGACTTGTCCAGGTTGGATGTCACACATCTCTGCGCCCATGTAGCCGGTCGGCAAGATATCCGATAGGAATAGCACCTGCTCATCGCTCAAATACGCTGGTACCTTGATCGGCCCCACGTCAGCGAAGGGAACCCGCGCGTATTCCGCCTGGCCACCAGCGTAGCCGCCAAGCATATGCGAGTAGCCGAAGATGCCGCACGGGGAGTGCCCCCACAGCTTCTCCGCCATCCACGCGTTAGGGTTGGAATTCTCGCACAGGGAGTAGTTGCCGGCGAGGCATGCGACACAATTGCCGCAGGCAATTGGAAAAGGCACCACCACCCGATCTCCGACTTGGAGATTGCTCACCTTTGAGCCGACCTCGACCACTTCACCCATGAATTCGTGTCCGAGTACGTCGCCCTTCTCCATGCTCGGAACGAACCCGTTATACAGGTGGAGATCGGAGCCGCATATCGCGGTCGAAGTGATCCTCACGATCGCATCCCGCGCATTCAAGATTTTCGGATCCGGTACGGTCTCGACACTTACCTTCTTCTTACCCATCCAACAGATGGCTTTCATTTCGACTGCCCGCCTTTCGTGATCGGATTGGACTGCTCTGAGGGACGTGCAGCGTGCATGCCCCCGTGAATGCTAGCGTCGGAATGGACGACCTCGCCGGTTTCGAGTACCTGCTTGAGTCTGCGCAAATCACCTGCAATTTGCTGGGAAGGCTCCTCGCCAAAGAGTTTCGCAAAGGCCGCACCCAACGCTCCGGCGGGAGGCTCGTACTGAAGATTGACTGAGACCTCAGTCCCACGATTGCCCGGAGCGGGCTTGAACCTGACCACCCCTTGATTAGGTACGGCGGTGCCCTTCAGGGAGCGCCAAGCGATACTCTCGTTTGGCTGGTCGAGAATGACTTCTGCGTCCCATTCAATAGACAGCCCCGCAGGCCCTTTTGCCTTCCACTTCGAAGTACCGTTGATGACGTGCACGTGCTCGAGGTGGGACATGAACCTTGGAAGGTTCTCGAGGTCGCGCCAATAGTCATAGACCTCAGACGCTGACCGGTTGATCGTAATCGACTGGCTCACCTGGATCACCCCAGACCAATTGGGGCGCGTCGACTGCCGGCTTATATGTGCGGCGCTCACAGCGTCAACTGCGGTGACGCCCACAACTGCCGCCGCAGCTCCAGCCAGTCGTGCATGTTGGGTGCGTGCGGAGAACAGAGTATCTCCGAGTAGCGCGAGGTCCATAATGTCGCCGGCAACGCGCGCCCAAACCCAAACTGCGGATTTGGGCCTTACCAATAGACCAATGCCGTTGGCGATCTCGCGCGCCCCAAGTGCCTGCAGCACGCGGCACGATTGGCGACTGGTCTTTACCCCGATGAGTCGGGCCAAACTCTGCGGGGCTAGGACCTCCGCCAGTCCGAGGCCTAGGCTGAATAGACCGAGGCCCACGGTGCGGCTCACGAACAGCGGTGGAGACCCGTCGCGAGTGGTATCAAACAGTTCTTCGGTCTCCGGCTCCGAATTTGCCAGTTGTTCCATTAGTGTTCTCCCTTGACGTAACGCTTGTGCAAGCATCGAACCACGTGCGCAACTGCCCCTTCGCGCGCCAATAGTTTCGAGATGACGCCCTAAGCAACGCATTCACATCGCGGCGAACCCGTCGTGGCGAATCTGCACAGCGCAAGCCAGGGCGGGCCAATGAACGTGGACTTGATGCGGTCGGCATCCGAGAGCGGGTGACCCAGCAGATGCAGACCGCATACGCGAGCCAGCTCTCTGCTAAACGGCTAACGTGCGCGCGCGCCGCCAGTTCCAGAGGTTCCCGAACCGTCGTGCCGGAACCGGTGCTCGAAGAGCCCTTCGTTGTGGAGCCCGAGCCAGTCGTGCCGGAACCGGTGCTTGAAGAGCCCTTCGTTGTGGAGCCGGACCCCTTTGCGCCCGAACCGCTACTGCGCGAACTTCTGCCCGTCGTAGCATCCGAGCCCGATGAACAGGAGCCCGTGGTGTCGGAACTGCTCGAGCCCGACGCTCATCAAACCAAGAGAAGCGAGTACCACGATACTGCCAAATGTACGTTGCTTCATGTATGTCAGACCTCCGTGCCCGCCCAGCATGCAGCCACTATGCCCAGCACCTGTGCATCGGGGACGGTGCCCCGAGTCTGATCTCGCGCGCGGTGCCTATCGCTGCAGGGGCCGAAGGACTGGGGGCCACCAGCCTTCAGCGCGTCGTCAAACGGCGCTTCATAAGGGTTATCGCTTCGGATCCAGGTTTACGATAGGCTTCGCCGAAAAATGGCTCTACGCCTCCTATTACTAGCTGCCGCATTCAGTGCCTTCGTGGCTTGTGAGCGGACGCACGCTTCTCCGCGCGCGCTTGCCCCCCCCTCAGCATCAACCGAACTCGCTCTGCCGGTGCCGGTGAGTTCGGCAACGTCGACGCCGCCGAAAACAGAGCTGTCGATCCAATTACCATCGACCTGGCGCTACTCGGCTCCGGCGGAAGTCCGGAGCCAACGTGGTATGGTCGTAACGGATAGCTCGATCGCTACCCAAGTTGGGCGTGACGTACTCTCGGCTGGGGGCAACGCAGCAGACGCAGCAATCGCCACTGCTTTTGCTCTGGCGGTCGCATATCCCACTGCAGGAAATGTCGGTGGCGGAGGGTTTGCGTTGTCGCTCACTCGCGGTGAAGTCCGCGCGTTGGACTTTCGTGAAACCGCTCCTGCAGCGGCAAGCCGTAACATGTACACGCGTGACGGAAAGGTGCTGACCAACGACGTTCAAGCTGGGGTGCGCTCAGTCGCTGTACCAGGAAGTGTTGCTGGGCTTTGGGAGTTGTATCAGGCGCAGGCTTCCAAACGGATCGCTTGGAGGCAATTGTTGGAGCCTGCCATTCGCCTTGCCGAGCAGGGCTTCGTCGTTGATGAAGAATTCGAACACACTCTCAGCCAGTTCTCCGCGCGCCTCAAGCCGCAT
>JBLNFG010001114.1:0-3393 GCA_050263495.1 Myxococcales bacterium
GAAGCCGCCCCGCGCAGCGGCGCCAAAAGGCGGCCAGACTTTTGGCGGGCGGCACTAGTAGTTCACGCGAAGCCGCAGCCCGTGCATCGGAATTGGGCCTGGCAACGGCTGCGGCGAGTGCTCGTCGACGGCTTGTTGCAGCGTCCAATGCTTTCGCGATGGTCCTTACCCGGACTGGCTCACGTCGCTATCTTTCTGGGGTTTCTGGTGTTCCTGCCCCGCACGCTCCTGCTGTTTGGGCGCGCCTTCGATCCAGATTTTGGTCAGTTCGTCGCGGGGGACGACCTGGGGCCGTTCACAATGCTACGGCTGGGTTACGGTTGGCTCAAGGACACGATGGCGGTCGTCGTGGTGCTGGGCGTCGCGGTCTTTGCCGCGCTTCGATGGCGGCGCTTCGAGGCCCGGCTAGAGCCGAAGCTGTCCGCGCTTTGGATCCTAGCGGCCATTGCCGTCATGATGCTGGCCGATCTGCTCTACGATGCTTCCGGCATCGCTCTTGCGGGGCTCGGTTCTGGTTTGTGCGGCACGGCGGCTGCCGCCCAGGCGAGTGTTGCCGTCTCGTTCGTGACACCGTTTTGTCAGACGGACTTGCATCGGCTCGACCCAATCATGTCCGCCTTGCTCGCAGTATTACCGGAGAACTCGGCTGCACTCTTGGCGATTGGGCTCGTGAGCTACGGCGTTCACGTCGTACTGGTGGGCGCTTTTCTCGTGAGCTTGCCCCACTCGAAGCACTTCCACCTGATCACCATTTGGCCGAAGCTGTTCCTATCGGACTTCTCGCGCGGCGCGCTCTCCTTCGTTGCTACGAGCGAGCAGGCGCTGTGCGAACTCGTGGAAGCGAATTTGGAGCCAGTGAGTGAGCTGGCACTCAGCGAAGCGGCGGAAGCGAGTTCAGCGCCGGTTGCCGGACTCGACGCTTCGAGTGCGAAGGCCGTTCGGCGCTCGCCGATTGGCAAAGAGTCGCTGGCTGACTTTTCGTTTGCCGAACGGCTCGATCTCTTTGCGTGCACGCAATGCGGCCGCTGCACGGCCAGTTGTCCCGCCGCGAATACCGGCAAGCTGCTTGACCCGCGACGCATTAACCAAAAGCTCAGGAAGCACCTACAGAAGGCGCCTGTGGGCGGCACCGCACTCAAGCAGCATCTGTTCACTCCAATTGTTCCAGAGATCCTCGAAGCTGAAGCGGTTTGGGCGTGCACCAATTGCGGTGCCTGCGAGCAGGCTTGCCCAGTGGGCGTGCGCTTCGTTGCGCCAATCGTCGATCTGCGGCGGAACCTATTGCTCATGCGCGCCGAGGCTCCGGTCGAACTCCAACGCGTGTTCAACGCGACCGAAAGAAACGGAAACCCGTACGGCTTTCCGCACGCAGAGCGCGCCACCTGGGCGCAAGGGCTCGGGGTTCCGTTGTTGAAGGACGTGACGTCCGTCGAGTACCTGTTTTGGGTAGGCTGCGCAGCAAGTTACGATGACCGCGCCAAGTCCGTCGCGCGAGCGATGGTGCGGCTGATGCAGCGTGCAGCAGTGAGCTTCGCGATCCTTGGGCTAGAAGAGCGTTGCACCGGCGATGCGGCGCGTAGGGCCGGCAATGAGCTTCTGTTTCTTCAATTGGCGGAGCACAACATTGCGCTGCTCAACCGCTACCAAGCCGAAGGGCGTTTCCAGCGCATTATCACCGCATGCCCTCACTGCTTGATGACGCTCGCGCAGCAGTATCCGGCGTTGGGCGGAGTGTTCGAAGTGACGTCGCACGTAGAAGCCATCGCGGGTTGGATCGACCAGGGAAAGCTCGTGCTTGCATCCGGCGGATCAGCGCTGGCGGAAGCATCCGATCCAAAGGAGACGATCACTTATCATGATCCGTGCAATCTTGCGCGCGGTGCCGGCGTCATCGACGAACCCCGACACGCTCTGCGATCGATGAGTGGTGTGCGCTTGATCGAGCCGCGCCAGAGTAGAGAGCATGGGACGTGCTGTGGCGCCGGAGGAAGTCAACTCTGGCTCGAAGAACGCGGCAATGCGCGCATGAATGAGCGCCGCGTCGCCGAATTATCGAGGACGCGGGCGCGTCACGTTGTCACGGCCTGCCCGTTCTGCCTAACCATGTTGCACGAAGGCGCGAAGACAACGCCCGGCAGTGATGCGATGTTGGTAACGGATCTGGCAGAGCTGGTTGAGAGTCGGCTTCAGAGACGCGGCGATCGACCTCGTCCTGATGCCCGGGGCTCGGAGTAGAAGCGCGAACTGTCGAAGCCACGCCGGTGCTGCGTCGGCCGACGGAACGGCACTTCAGCAAGTTCGGCCAAGCACACCCGGGCGTTTGCGCACCATGGGCGCTATAGTGAGAGCATGAAGCGTTCGACGCGAATCCCCTTCGTTTCCGCAGTATACGAGGAATGCCGCTCGAACCATGGTGCGCAGCTGAAACCAGCGCGTTTTGCCTCATGCCAGAGCGAAGAGCTGCCGGCCCAGAGCTACCAGTGCGACTTGTGCGAAAAGCGGATTGAGGGACTCCCGGCGAGCAGTGGTTTGCTGCTGTGGCATCGCGGCGACGAGATGCGCATCGAGCAGCCGCCGCTCTGCGATAGGTGTGCAACCCGGATCACGATCGGGGCCGTGGTGAAGTGGGCCATCGAGGGCGAAGAAGAGGGCTGAAGCCGGATAATCCAGAAACCCGGTGAACCTCGTTGGGGGTGCTCGGCCCGGGTTTTCTGGGCGCGCACAGAGAATGCCTGTGAACGAATTACTCGGTCGCGCGCTGTGCTTGCCGGCGTAGGCGTGGTTTTGGCGCCCCGCCGAATGGCCCCAGATAGGTGGTGGCAAAGGCATATTGGAACCAACGCCAATAGCTTCGCCACCAACGCGCGATGTAGAAGCGACTCTTACCGTTCTTGCGCTCGTACCAATCCGCGGGCAGCTCCGCGATGGGCCACCCGAGTCGATGAACCTTCACGAGCAGCTCCAGACTGTAGGCGAAACCATCCGCGGTCTCTACGGGAAGAGTCTCTATTACCCTGCGCGAAAACAACCGAAATCCATTCGTGGGATCAGCGCTGGGGAGCCTTGCCAAACGATGCAGCAGGAATGCCGACGTGCGCACCAGTAGCGCTTTGAGCCAAGGGTAATCGCGGACGCGTGCCTCCCGCGCGAAGCGGTTCGCACACACGACGTCTGCCCCTGCTTGCATGAGCTCTACCATCGCATCCACACGCGACGCGTTGTAGTCATCGTCAGCTGGCAGCACTAGCACCGCGCTTGCACTGGCCGCTGCAAACCCTGACAGAATCGCGGCCAAAGGACCGTGACCGCGGTTCTTGACCTTCACGAGCTCGAACGGACAAGGGCCGTACGCAGCGAGTGCCGCGAGGGTATCGTCTTGCTCTGAGTCGTAAC
>JBLNFG010001115.1:0-6250 GCA_050263495.1 Myxococcales bacterium
CGGTCAAGGTAGACACCCGATTCGAGCAGCCCATCGCCGGAGATCTCCTGTTACTCTGCAGCGACGGGCTCTCTGGTCCGGTCGATGATCGAAGCATTCTTGACCTGGTTCGTTCGACGCCGGATTTGGCCGGCATCGCGCAAAGGCTCATTGCCGCCGCGAATGAACGCGGTGGGCCCGACAACATCACCTGCGTCGTCGCGCGTTGGGTGCAGTAGTCGTCCCCCGCGACTGCGTCGAAATCCCCATCTCCGTTTGCGTGAACGGCGGCCTCCGTCTCTGAACTGAGCGGCGAGGCGCGCGCTGAACCCGGACCCTGTGGGCAGCGAGGAGCGAGCCTAGAGTATCGCGCCGGGAGACTCGCGCCTGAGAAGCACTCGTTCCGAGATGGCGAACGTAGAGTACCGCGTCGGGTGATTCGCGCCGGAGGAGCGCTCGTTCCGAGATGGCGAGCTTAGAGTATCGCGCCGGGAGACTCGCGCCGGAGGAGCGCTCGTTCCGGTATGGCGACCTCGAATTGCGCTACTTTGCCGCCTTCAAGCTCAATCGAGCAGTGAAAGCGGGGCGGATCGGCTGGATCACAGTTCCATTCGAATCGACCGACGACCCAACCTCCAGAGAAGCACATCCCGATGGTATCTCCGCCCAAGAGCGGCTTACCCTCGAGTGTGTAGCGAAGCCCGCTTAGGGTTTCGGTCAGTTTCAAGGTCTCTGGTGACGTTCCCATCGAGCGTGACTATTCGTAGCTGGAAGAAATTCATGAGTCAACTCGACGCCAGTCTTTCTCCGAGGATACGACGCTCAGAACGCTCGATCGTCGACGGTGATCGAATAGCCAGTGTGCTGCCCTCGAGGGTGCAGGCCCGTAACGACACAGTCTACGTGACCGTCGTTATCGACGCGAGTCACGACGTCTGCGACGCGCCACATGACGCCAACGCCGTTTGACGGGCGATCAAGCACGAGGTCGACGGTATCTGGCGGTACGCCGAAGCTCGACACCCGAACGCCACCACAGTGGACGTTGACGATTGGATGGGAGAGCGAGCCCGTAAAGTTCTGAACCATGATCCGGAAACCGTCGCCGTCCCGCGGTTGGTCGATATTGATATTTTCCGGAAGCCCGATCCCTTGGCTGAGGTTGTTGTCGATATCGAGCCGCGGGTTCGCGCAATAGCCTAGCTCTACCCAGCGCTCGCCTTGGGGCCCTTCGATGCACTCGGAAAGCGGGCTCGGTGCATAGCCCCAATCGGCACGAGACACAGTCTTGGCTCCGGAGTTCCACACCTCGTCGCCACGCAATTGCGCTTCGCAGTTCGCCCAAGCACAGGCATCCAAATTGGGATCGTAGACTATGTCGCTATCGAACCAGGGAGTCGGGGTCGACAAGCGCTTCACGTACAGATCGAGATCGGATACCGCGCTCTCCGGATAGCACATTTCGATGCGCAGCCCTGGGCCGCGCACGGGGACGACCCACTCGCAACCAAACATTTCACCCGACAGCGCTTCGACACTCATGCTGATCGTGTAGTCGCCAGATAGACGCGGGACGAATTCGGCGTCGGCGCTTGAAGCATCTTTGAGTTCGAAGCTCTTCTGACTGGTGGGAGCAATCCGATCGCAAGGCCCCCCTTGCACGGACCACGTGAAGCGGCGCGCATCGCCGACGAAGTAATCGCCAGCGCGCAAATACAGGTGCTCAAACGGCCTTAGCTCGGGGATGCGCGGATCACCGGGGCCGGGGCAAGAACCGGTTGGCTTGCACCCGGAAATCTCATCGCGGCACCCATTGCAGTCGTTGTCCAGGTTGTCACAAAGCTCAACGGAGGGCGAAATGCCGCCCAAGCATGCGCCATATCGACCGGACCCGTCCGCGGAGCTCTCGCAAGACTGCTGGCCGTCGCGGCAGGCACCAGTCCATCGTCGATTGGGTGGACCGGCAAAGCAGGTTTTTACGACTCCAGGTGTGCATGGGCAACCTTCGTCGACTGCGCCGTCACAATCATCATCGAGATCGTTACAGAGCCCAACCTTACCCTCCACAGTCTCGGCAAGACAACCGTCTGGCACCCATTGTGTGGTGGGGCAAAGGCGTTCGCTCGGCGCAATGGTGGGCACAGCGTAGGAACCACCAGAGGAAGGGTGCTCCGTCGTTGAGCTGCCGCCGCTGGCGCGTGACGTGTCGCTCGGTTGCCAGGCTTCCAGACTGGTTCGCGCCCCACAACTCGCAAAAGCGAGCAGCACCAGCTTGCTCACTCGATCGAATAGTCCCCTCACCCGATACGCACGCACCGGCGCAATGCTAACACAGCTCGAGAGGATTGTCCGTAAGAGCCTTGGGACAGAAGCCGCGATATGCAATGGGGGTAGCTTCGACCAAACGTTCTTCCGCTCCGCACCGCCGCGCCTCCGCGCGTAGGCCACCTCGAGCAAGAGCGTATCGTCCCGCTGCCGTGACCATCGGAAGGCCGGTGCAGGCAGTGCTGCAGATTAGGGTCACGCTTCAGAAACTGCTCAGAAATAGTCCTAGTAGTCTAATCACCTTCGCCGCAATCGCGCGGATGAGAATGTAGGCAATTCATGAGCGAGCTGGATAAATTATGTTTGTGCTTGCCAACTTGGGAAGAAACCCTCACGGTGAAATGTTGTGGGTGAGAGCCATATGAACGTCAACATTCGTTGGAAACGCGCCAGAAGGTCGAAAACCATCGAAGAGCACGCTCGCCGTCGTGTGGGCTTTGCGCTCGATCGATTCGCTGAACGAATTCGAAACGTTTCTATTCACTTCGAGGACGTCAACGGCCCCAAGGGTGGGGTCGATAAACGTTGTCTGGTCGAAGCGCACGGCAGTTTTGCTCCGGCCGTGGCCAGTGCTAGCGCTGAGAATCACTTCGTTGCTGCCAATCGCGCACTCAAGACGCTCGAGCGGATTGTGGTGCGTTCCGTGGAGAGGCAACAAGGCTAAAAAGCATGTCTCTTCGGGCCACGACGTGGCTTCACGTCGTGGCCCAAGTCTTGGTCTTGGCGTCGTAGCTTGCGCACCCGAGGCCACGTCCCTAAGAGCGTGAACCAGCGTGCCGAACCAGCATGCCCCCAGCGTTGTTTGGTGGGGGTAGTGGCGAGACCGATCGGTTTGACTAAGTTCCGTGTAAGTGCCGTCCAACTGCGAGGGGAATACGCCTCGATTCACGAATATTGAGCGCCCTCGCTCCAGCAGGGGCGAGGCTAGCCGCACACGGGTGCTACGACTCTTAGCTTTGGGGATAGCTATCCCCGTCGCTGCAGCAACGCTTATCGCCACAAGCAGTGCGGGAAAATCTCAAGCCGCACCTGCGGGGCCAGCTGGCGTCGAGGGCCGTCAGAATCAACCTAGCTCGAGCGTCTGCCCTGTATTCGAGGCGATGCCTACCCTTGGCCGCATCGGTAATCGGCGGCTCGTTGAGGCTTCCGGCGTGGTCGTTAGCGACAAGAACCCCGGAGTGCTTTGGTTGCATAACGATTCTGGTGGTCGCCCCGAACTGTTCGCCTTGGCGATGAACGGTCAGCCATTGGCCGATTTCAATCTGTCCGGGGCAGATGCGATTGATTGGGAGGATATCGCGCTTGGCCCCGGACCGGACCCACGCAAACGTTATTTGTACATTGGCGATATCGGAGACAACGACCGCAAGCGTGAGAGCGTGGTCGTCTACCGCGTCGAGGAACCCCTATTGCCGCCTACGCCTCGCGCGCAGCCGCAGACATTGACAGGCGTGGCACACTTCGAACTGAGCTACCAGGGCGGTGGGCGCCACGATGCCGAAGCACTCCTGGTCGATCCGAAGAATTCGGATCTGTACGTCATTACCAAGCCACTGCTGCACACCCCACGGGTCTATCAAGCCAAAGCCCCGCATTCGCCACAGGGAATCGGTCAACTTACCCATGTTGCGTCCCTGGATTTCGTCCGCCACTATAGCGTGTTTCCACCGCTGGTAACCGCAGCCGATATCTCGCGTGATCGCGGATGGATTCTGGTGCGAACCTACGCCCACGCGTTTCTGTACCAGTGCCTACCTGCGCAAAGTATTGCGGATTGCTTCCGCAATACTCCGTGCGTCGTACCGTTACGCTTCGAATCCCAGGGGGAAGCCATCGCCTTTACTCCCGACGGCAGCGGCTATGTAACGACGAGCGAGGGCCGCTCCGCGCCGATCCACCTCTTCCGCCGCAAGCTGTAGCCGCAAATACTCGCGTCGAATACAGGCACCGCGTCGAATCCTTACGTCCGAGTGCGGGCACCGCGTCGAATCCTTACGTCCGAGTGCGGGCATCGCGTCGAATCCTTACGTCGAGTGCAGGCACCCCGCGTTCGTGCCGTCTTCCTCGCTTCACCGTCGCGCGTCGAATTCTCGCGTCGAGTGCGGGCACCGCGGGTTGCTCCTCCCATTGGCGCGCAGCGCGGAGCGCGAGCACCAATTTGGGAGGAGCAAGCTCCGGCAAAGCCGGAGCGGTGGTGGGCAGCATAAGCATCACTGCCAAGGTCTGGTCTGACGGCACGTTGCGGCTCAGTTTCGGTCGCGACGTAGACATGCCTTTCGCAGCAAGCAGCACTCGAAGACAAAGCCTCAATGAACCGCGAAAGGGATCGTCGCCAATGGCCACACAATGACCCTACTCGGCGAGAATGCTGCTCATCCAGGTCGCGTCCGGGAACGGCTCCTTAGCGAGCTTGGCCGCCCACTCTTGATCGTTCAAGCGCTTCCAATGATCGGTAATGAGCTCGCCGTAACTGAAGGCAAGGCCTGCGTACGCGCGCGGTCCTTGGCAGGTCTCTGCGGTGACAATCATCAGCCGCGGTGCGCCAGTTCCAACGTGCAGGATGCGACCCACGTCAGACCCCATTTCGTCCGTGGGCTGAGTGTGCACATCCGCAACGACGGGGTCGTACTCCGTTCCGCGCTCCGGAAGCAAGAATAGCTTGAGGTACCACCCAGAGAGGTTCGTGCGATATATTTCGCCGCACATGTTCTGCTCGTCCCACTTCACGGCATCGTTAATGAAGGCTATCAAATCGGCTGAGTGTGGCGTGCCGGTCAATTGATCCTGGGCCATCTGCTGTAGGTTCGCGGTGACAGCCTTGAAGTTCGTCACCCAGGCTTGGGCACTCGCCTTCAGTGTCGCGGCAGATTCCGGTAGCTGTTGTGCTTGAGCGTTAACGGCATCGGCAAGCGTGCCGAGTCGCGCGTAGAACTCGGGATAAGGATCGACGTAAGCATCCGGGAACTCGCACAGATTTCCCGTTGTATAGGATTGCTTGACGTAAAGAATCGTGTCGCGACGCAGCTCTGCCCAGGATCCGAGTTGTGTTGAGAGCATGCGGTTCTGCCACGCCGTCGTCCTGGTCACGCTTGGAAGCGCGCTGT
Source organism: Myxococcales bacterium (assembly GCA_050263495.1). GTDB lineage: Bacteria > Myxococcota_A > Polyangia > Polyangiales > Polyangiaceae > FEN-1139. The sequence continues at coordinate 5,409 of JBLNFG010001115.1, forward strand.
TCTCTTGGCCCGACAGGCTGCGCAATGCACCGAGCCAACGCGTATACAGGCTTCCCTCCCAATACGCCGGTTCGTGGGCGTCTACCAGTGATCGGGTTTTGGCCAAGCCCACGACGTACGAAGTATTCGTGAATTCGTCACTCAGGATGGGCAAGGCTGCGTTGTTCCCGAACGCAGAGAATGCAACATCGAGCGGTTCGGGCATCATCCTATTCTCGATGCGATCGTACGTGACGTTCACGAACGTGTGGCTGTCGACCGTGTACCGTTGCCCGAATAGCAGGAAGCTGCGGTCGAGCGGCAGCGTCGTGGTTACACCCGGATCCTTGTAGAGGATCCGACTTGCAATGCGTTGCGCTCCCCAGCCGCCGCGCGCAATTTCGTCCACAATCTGTTGATCAGAAAGCTTGGTCGAGTCAGAAAGCGAGGACACTTTCAGCGCCGACATCAGCCCGTCTAGCGTCTTCGGCGTCATGCTGTCGTGCTCCCCAGCGTACGCGCCGATCGTATCGTCAATGTGCTGCCAGAGCGCGAACTCACTGCCACCCAAGAGCTCACGCAGCGCCACCGCCGCGTTGAATTGCTTTCGATAAAAGGCCTGAGTTCCGTCCGATTGCGTCTCGATGAGGCGCAGATCGACGCGACCAAACCAGGTCATCGCTTTGAAGTAACGTTTCAGTTCGTCGCTGTTCACATAGTGACCACGTGGGACGAACTGGGAAAAGTCTTCTTCGCGCGCGACACCGAAGAGATCCACGGCCCGGTGCCCCTCGGCCGTCGTAGCCAGCGCATACAGGGCGGAAATGTCACTTGCCGGCGCAAACCCGGCAGGCGCCAGTTCT
>JBLNFG010001116.1:0-12249 GCA_050263495.1 Myxococcales bacterium
GAAGGTGGGCACCGTGTCGGCGATGGTCCAGGGTCCGCGTGGCTGGCGCGTCGGGTTTCGCGACGTTCCCGGCGTGTTACGCGCCGTCGCCTTTGGGCTCATGATCCTGGCACTCGCGCGCCCGGTCGACACCTCACGACCAGAGACGACCGAAGAGACAGGCATCGACGTGATGTTGGTCCTCGACCTATCCGGTTCGATGGCAGCCGTGATGGAGAACGTGCCGGACAATCTGAAGCCACACCTCGCCGTGCCCGAGCCGGGGATCCCACCGCGCCGTGTCGATATTGCGAAAGCCGTAATCCGCGACTTCATCTCTCGGCGTAAGAGCGATCGCATCGGCGTCATCGTGTTCGGAAAGAGTGCGTTCGTGCTCTCGCCGCAGACGCTCGACTACCAATTGCTCGATCAGCTCGTTTCGAAGATGGAGCTGAAGGTGATTGACGAGTCAGGCACCGCAATCGGTGATGCTGTCGGTGCTGCGGTCGCGCGCCTTCGCCACAGTTCCGCAAAGAGCAAAGCCGTCATCCTCTTGACGGACGGCGAGAACAATTCAGGTGCAATTGCGCCCTTGTATGCCGCCGAGTTGGCCGCAAAAGTTGGCGCGAAGATCTACTCGATTCAGATCGGAGATGGTTCGGTTGCGCGCGTCTACGTTGGACGCAATTTGCTCGGACAGCCGCGCTTCGACGAACAGAATTTTCCGATCAATCCTGAGCTCCTCAAGGAGCTCGCACAGAAGACTTCCGGAACCATGTATGTGGCGTCGGACGCCAAAGCACTTCAAGCGAGCTTTCACGATGTGCTCGACAAGCTCGAGAAGAGTCGGTTCGAGGCGGGAATTGCGCGGTTCGAGGAGCTGTTCCCCATTTTCTTGCTCCCCGGCGTCCTCATCTTGGCTTTGGAGGCATTGCTCCGAGCTTTCGTGCTCAGGAGGTTCCCGTGATCACCTGGCGTGAGTCCCCTCTGCGGCGCCGCAACACGGAGGCGGGACAATGAGGTTCGCGGCATATGGTTGGCTGCTTGGGGTGCTGTATGCACTCGGTGTAGCGGTCATGTTGATTCTGGGTTCGTATCTGCTCGTGCGAGCACTTCGCCGCTTCGGAGACGAAGCGCGCGTGCAGCCGCTGCTCACGTCGCACACTGGAACGCGACGCGCGCTGCGCGGTATTCTGCTGGTACTGGGGCTCATCGCAGCCTTCGTGGCGCTCGCACGACCTCAGTACGGGCAAGGGACGCGTATGGTCCCGGCGACGAACCTCGACGTGGTAGTAGCGCTCGATTACTCGAAAAGCATGTACGCGCGCGACGTCTCGCCGTCGCGTTCGATGCGAGCCAAGACCGAGGTAGCGAGGCTCATTGCCAGTCTGCCCGGAGCGCGTTTCGGTGCCGTCGCGTTTGCAGGCGAACCAAGCGCCTTCCCCTTGACGAGTGATGGCTCGGCCATCGCGCAGTTCTTCCGTCAGCTCACGCCGAATGACATGCCCGTCGGGGGCACCAGTCTCGCCAAAGCATTGGAGCGTGCCCGACAGCTGCTGACGGCTGATCCGCTCGCGAAGAAGCACGAGAAGGTCATCGTCTTGGTCACGGACGGTGAAGATCTGCAGGGTGATCCGATTGCCGTCGCGAAACAAGCCAAAGAGGACGGTATCACCATCCACGTGGTGCAGATCGGAGGGCGTACGCCCGAACCGATCCCCGACGTGGATGACACCGGTAAGGTGTTGGGGATCCGTCGCGATCGCAGCGGCAGTCCACTCACCACGTCGCTTTCCGCGGAAGGTGAGCAGCAGCTATCGGAAATCGCAAGCTCGTCTGGAGGAAGGATCGTACGCAGTGCGGTCGGCTCGACTGGCGTCGATGAGCTCACCAAGATCTTGTCGCGCTGGGCGAGTGAGGAACTGTCCGAGAAGGTTGAGACAGTATACGCGGACGTCTATGCCTATCCCCTCGGATTCGCGTTGGCGCTGTTGCTGCTCGAGGCGTTCCTCGGCGACTCACCTCGCCGTCCCACGCCCGTGGCCCCACCACCACCGCGCCGCCTTCGCCCCAGCCGACGTGAAAAGAAGAAAAAGAGCCTGGCCACTGCGGCCGTTGCCGGCTGCCTCATTCCCTGCGTGTTGCTTGGATTGGCAAGTTGCGAAGAGCGGCGCAAGAGCCTCTTTATTCGCCATTCGCCTAAGGTAGACGACGCGATTTACGCGTTAGTCGACGCCGGAGATGCCGGAGCGAGCGCAAACATCCTGCAGAACTACCTTTCCACGGGCAAGTGCGAAGGCGGCAACATCGGAACGCCCGAGTCAGTGAAGAAGCACTTCTTTGCTACGTTCGATCTCGGCCTCGCGCTATTCAAGGTGGCGGAGTCGTTTGGGATGCGTTTCGGGGAACGCGCGACTCAGACGGGTGGCGCTGATCCCGCGGCGGATCAGGCCACGGCACAACGCGGTGATCAGGTCGATTGCGCGCTGCGCGTGGTCGGAGCCATCACGGCACTCGACGACGTTCCGCTCGATCTCATGGCGCGGGCGTTCTACTTGGCGGGAAACTTGCATTTTCTGCGCGACGAATGGAACCAAGCGCTTGAGGCCTATGACCGCGCCTTACGCCTCGTTCCCGGTGTGCCCACCGACGCCTCGGATGGAATTGGTCGCGACGCGGCGTGGAATCGAGCTATTGCGCTGCAGCGTTCGAAAGAAAAGCCGCCGCCCGACGCTGGCAATGACGGCGGTACGCCCGACGGCGGGAACTCCGACGGCGGGAACTCCGACGGCGGTCAGTCCGATCGAAACGACGCAGGCGCGCCACCACCCGATGGCGGCAATCAGGGTAACGACGCGGGTGGACCCAAGGAACAGCCCGATGCTGGATCACAGCCACCCCAACCCGATGGCGGTGGAAAGGGGCCCGACGCTTCTGCCCCCAACGAGCCCGAGCAGCAGCAACAGCAGCAACAGCCTGAGGATTCAGCAGAGCGCGTCCTCGAGATGCTAGAACAAACGCCAACGCTCCAAGAGCACGAAGCCAAGCAAATGGCCGGCAGGCGAGTTCGAGGCATGGAGGACAAGTGAAGCGGCTCTTTGGCACTACACTGGCGTGTGTGACTGCCATTGCCTCGGTCGATGCTTGGGCAGCAGGGCAGCTATCGACGCAGGTGAGCGCCAACCGGGTCGCTGTCGGACAGGAATTCACGCTGCAGTTAACGTGTATGGTTTCGGGTCGGTCGGGCTCACCTTCTGATCCGAGGCTCGCAGTTCCGCGCGGAATCGCAGCACAGGGGCCGAGTATCTCGACTCAGCAGAACGTATCGATCGTCAATGGACAGATACAACAGCAGTCGGGCGTGGTTGCCACTTGGGTGCTCGTCGCCAGCGCAACGGGTCGTTTCCGCGTCGGGCCAGCCAGCATCACCCTCAATGGCCAACGCTTGACGGATCGTGCCGTTGAGATCGAAGTGGTTGCGCGCGGCGCGTTGCCGCCAAGCCGTCCGCGGCGCCGTGGATTACCTTTCGATCCTTTCGATCCCTTCGGCAGCGATCCTTTCGGGGGTGGCGATCCCTTTGGCGGCCCGATGCTACCGCCCGGGCTCGATCTCGCTCCATCACGCCCGCACTTGGACGAAATCCCAAGCTACCCGTCGGATCTGAACATCGATAAAGCCAGGGATCCAGTGGCGTTCTTGGACGCCCGAGTGACCTCGCCCAAGGTGGTCGTCGGCGAACAAATCACCCTTCGGATCTACGCCTACGGCAAACCGGGCCCGTTCGAACTGATGCTCAGCCAGGAGCCGAGCCGAGTCGACTTCCTGTCTTACCAGAACGAGAAGGACAACCCAATTGGGCCGCTCTATCGGATCAAGCTCGACTCGGAGATCTGGTACGCGCGCAAAATCCTAAGCTACGCGCTCTTTCCAACGAAGAGCGGCCGGCTGCAGGTCGGACCCGCGGAGGCAAACTTCGCTGGGGCGGGCCTGTTTGCGGGCAACGCGTATCGAAACGTCCAACGCAAGAGCCAGCCACTGGAAATCCTCGTCGAAGAGCCGCCGCTTACGGGCAGGCCCCCTGGCTATCACATCGGCGATGTTGGCAGTTTCACCCTGAGCGCGACGGTCGAGCCGAGAAAGATCAAAACCTCAGAGGCGATCAGTGTGCAGATCGAGGTGTCCGGGACGGGACAGTTGCCGCAACGACTCGATCCCCCCGAGCAGACTGGCGTCGATTGGCTCGACCCGACGATCACGCAACAGATTGACGATCAGCGCGAGCAAATTGCCGGCCGTCGTCAATTCACGTACGTCGTGCGCCTTGATCGGCCTGGCAAGATCGATCTGGGGCGCTTCCGGTTTCCGTACTTCGATCCCTCGACGCGTAAGTACGCTGTGGCATCGGCTGATCTCGGCACGGTCGAGGTCGAACCCGCAGCAACGGCCAATAGCGCCCCGCCCGGGTCGCCTGCAGCCGCCGCCTCGCCAAACGCAATCGGCACCGACGATCCGTTCGGTGTTGCACTGGTCGCGCGCCAGCGCCTGGGAAACCAAGCTCAGAGCACGCATTACTTGGCGGACAAGCCTGGGTTCTTCTTCTGGTTGGCGGCGGGGCCACTCTTGTCGCTGGGCGCAATCGGAGCGCGAGCGGCGTGGCGCAGACTCGCCGCGTACCGCGATCGTCGGACGGCATCGCCCAAGGCACTCTTGACGCGGGAACTCGGGGCCGCACAAAAGGCGGCATCCGCCAACGATGCCTCCGCCGTGGCGGCGAGTGTGGAGCGCTTTCTGCATGGTTTGATCGAGCATAGCGTCGGACTGAAGAGCCGCGGCATTCTGCGCAGTGAGTTGCCCGCGCAGATTGAGCGGCGTGGACTGGATGCAGCGCTTTGCCAACGCATTGTCAGACTGTTGGAACGCTGCGATCACGTGCGCTTCGTTCAGCCGAATGCGGAGGATGCGCGCGACATGGTAACAGAAGCGGAGTCACTGCTCGCAGCATTGCAGAGCAACTTCGCACGTACGCCGCGGAGGCCCACATGAGCCGTTGGAAACGCGCGCTCGTAACGCTCGCGCTCGTGTCAATTAGCCAGCTCGGGCTCGCGCGCGACATGAACCGCGACGAACAGAATCTGTTTGAGTCAGCCACTGCGGCGCTGAACAAGGGCGCCAATACCGAAGCGGTGCAACAACTCGAGCTCTTGGCGGATCGCGGTGTCGTCCACCCTGACGTCAGTTTCGATCGCGCAATCGCTTACGCGCGACGCGCACGCTCACCCCAGGCCCGCCCGGGCGATTTAGGGCGCGCTGCTTTCGCCCTTTCCGAGACGCTCAACTTACGGCCCGACGACGCCGAGGCAAAGGCCTTGCTGGCGCGTGTCGATCATGAACTGCGCCGAGCGCGTAGTCGACGCGGTAGTCCGAGCCTCTTGGCGCGTCCAAGGTTGACACGAGCCGTGGTCGATCTCTTGCCTGAGAATGCTTGGGCGATCGCCGCAGGACTGTGCTCGCTTGCCACCACCCTGGGTATCTTTTTTTGGTTTGGGTCGGCGCGACCACGTCGCCGCCTCGCTGGAGCCGTCACTGCCTGGCTCGGTGGCGCTCTGCTTCTGCTCACGTGTCTCGGGCTCGCGTACGCCGTCAATGAACGCAAGAGTACACGTCAGGGCGTGGTCGTCGCGGAGGACGCCCGCTTGTTGGACGTCACGGGAGCGCCACTCGTGCCGTCGCGACACACAGGCCAAGATCTAAGCATTCCGGAAGGGGCTCGCGTCGTAGTTACCTCTCGTACCGAGCGACTATTTCAAGTCGAGTGGGGAAGCCTCGTCGCCTACGTGAGTCAAAGCGAAGTCCAGTTGCTGCCACCATCGCAGTGAGCTGAGGCACCCGCGGTGGCTGATGCCGTCGCGATTGCAGGTACCGCCGCTGTCGCTGATGCCGTCGCGGTTACAGGCACCGCCGCTGTCGCTGATGCCGTCGCGGTTACAGGCACCGTCGCTGTCGCTGATACCCTCGCGGTTACAGGCACCGTCGCTGTCGCTGATACCCTCGCGGTTACAGGCACCGTCGTTGTCGCTGATGCCGTCGCGGTTACAGGCACCCTGACATGCTGCGCAGGGAGTGATCCGTTTAGTGAACGCCGACCGGCGCAGGCGCTGCGCCGTCGATCTCGGATTCGCTCTCCGGTTTCGGTTCAGGGCATTTTTCCCCCGTGTAGCCCGGTTCATCCTTCGGGATTTTACACGGGTGCACCTCGACGCGCCGCGTGCGCGGCTTGTAGATAACTTTGCGTTTGTCCTTCTTCGTGGTGCCGTCCTTCAACGTCACACTGCGCATCGTCCAGACACTCCAACCGATGCAACCACCTTCCTTCACCTTCTCGTCATCGGGCTCGACCTCGGAATTGGGGAGGAATTCGACAGCAGGTCGAACGATATCGAAACGTGGCGAGACAGAGACGTCGACTCGACGTCCTTCACGATCACCAAATAGTCGAATCGTGATCGAGCGCTCAGTGTATGAAGTAAGGATCAACAAACCGGATTTTGTGTCGTTACGGATGACCACATCCGGTTTCGGCCAAGAGAGGGTCGCTTCGTGGCCCATCGGGTAGCGATCGAACCAATAGGTGTGAGGCTGCCGTTCGAGCACTTCGTACCCAGCGCGCATCACCGCGTTATAGAAGGTAGTGGCAAACTGGCTGACTCCACCACCGATGGTGTCGACCATCTCGCCGTCTTCGATGCTCGGTGCCGGTACGAAGCCATTCTCCAGGCTGCGCTGCCCGACCAATTCGTTCAAACTGAAGGTCTCGCCCGGTGGCACGATCATGCCGTTCACCAGGTCAGCAATGCGGTGAATGTTGTTCACTCGGGGTTGGCAGCACGCATGGCGCGTGGTGAAGCTTCCGACCGGCTCGTGAATGTTGAGTGGCTCGAGATCGGCGACCACCCTCTTGGGCAACTCAGTCTGTTCGAGGGGGATTTCGATCTGGCGCTGACCTGCCCGTAAGCCCTGCTCGACGGAGCTGAACAGCTGGTCCAGTGCTATTCGACTCCCCCGACGCTCCTCCACCACTGCGAGTCGATCGCGTTCCTTAACCTCATAGGTGGCATCCCGAGCGCGTTGTTCGACGCGATGGCGGCGCCCGGCCAACCATTGGTCGAACGCTGACCGGGAGAGTTGCCAAACCAATTCGCCGTCCGCCGGTTCTACACGCCACTCCAGCATTTTGCTGAGGTCCGCGCGTAACATCGTCAGTCGCGCCTGCGTGGGCGCCGCCCGCAACACGCTCCCCTTCGACGTGAGTTCGCGAGCACTCGCCTTCGCACGCTCGAGGGCGGCTCGAGTCGGTAGTTCAGGTTGATCAATCAGTGGCAGCGTGGCTGCCGTGTCATCGACGCGGCTGATCGCCTCGCCCAACACACGTGCCATCTGCTGGCGATCAATCTTGCGTCCGGCTCGAGACGCGTGAATGACGAAGTCGCCATCCTTTGCAGTGATGCGACCCTCGGCGGGAAGGTTGGCGATGGCCTGCGCTTCGCAGACGGTAATCCACTGCTGCAGCTTTGCCTCGTCAAAGGAGAGGGCGGGCGCAAACGCCACACTCGCCGAGAGCAACCCGCTAAACCCTTTGCGCGTAGTTGCCAACTGCCGCAACGCCGAGAGGGACTTCTCGGGATCCACTCTAGCGCCCATACCGTCCATGGTCGCCGCGCATATGCCCCGATCCCCACTCAGGGCTACGGGACGTTGCCCGCGAACGCTCACGTAAAGCTCGATTTGGCGGCGCGCTTCTAGCCAGGAGAGCCCCGAGAGCTCGACCTCTCCGATAGCGATCCCCGAAGCGACCCTAGAGCGCCCGAGGGTGTACGTCCTTACGGCAAAGATCAGAATCACGGCCACCAAGGCAACGGCTACACCGCGACGCATCGAAAAGAAGTGCCTAAACCATGGTAATTGCGCTTCGGTCATCGAATCATCGCATCGACTTCGCAAGCTCTGCCGTGACGCGAGCCTTGCCGAACGAAGGTTGTAATCTGAAATGCGAAGGCTGACGAAAGCAACGTAAGCGGCCAATCGACGCTGGCATGCGTCGGGGTATTAAGCTTGCGCTTGAACCTGAGCGATGCGCGTGAAGAACCGAACTGCTTCAGCGTTCGCAACGCCGCACGTGATACTTGCGGAGCTTGCATGGATTAAGATTCGTGAGCTGACGACGAGGTATGCGACACCGTTCGGCAGCACCGGGGTGCGGCCCGTACCACCCGACGACAGCGCCGACCAGTCGAGATTTCTCAGCCATTTCCAAGGCTCTTCGTCGAGCAGTTCGAGCATGGCGAACTAGGCCCGCGGCATGCTAAGCATCTTGCGATGTGGGTTCGACGTTCGGCCATACGCCCGGTTCCGAGTTATGCTCGGATCCCGACACACGCCCTCGACGCACTGCGCGCACAGCTGTCGGATGGCGATGACGAGGTTACGCGTAAGCAGCTCGACGAAGCATTCGGTCGATTCGAGCAGCGGCAACCCATCTTGGCTGCCCACCTCGGTCAAACGCTGACACGGCCATTGGACGAGACGGCACTCGGGCTCGGCTATTTCCTCGCGATCGCGATCTGGCTCGGATTCGAGCAGGTGCATGGCACGCACGTGGCCGCGGTGGGCGAGCAAGAGTTGACCGCGACCCGTGAATTGCTTGCTCTGGATGAGCAGTTGCGTCGGGCCGATCCCTCCGACGTGTTGGAGACTGACGACGTCGTGGCGATGGAGCAGCCAGAGCTACTCGAGTTTGTGCACGATCACGTGGACATCACCCTTGAGAGTCACGCTGACGATATCGACGTCGACGACGTGCACGAGGTCTACCGCGCGATCCTGACCGAGATCCTGGCATTGTCGTACGCTGTTGAGCGACCTGCTGGGTTTCCTGTGGCACGCACCGAGCTGCTCGCTTAAGCAGGGTCACCCGCCGTGGATCGGATTTGCATTGGAGTTGACGAGAACGGTCTAGGCGCGCAACTCGGACCACTGGTCGTAACCGCGGTTGGCGCGCGTGTGGCCGCTGGCTCCAAAATCGGGAGAAACACTGAGACGCTCGCTCGACACGCGCGTCTGTTGGACGACTCGAAGCGGCTCGTATCGCACAAGGACGTGAGACTCGGTGAAGCCTGGGCCCGCGCCATCCTTGGCGCTGATGTGTCGCGACCTGCTGCCTTGCTCGAGGCAATCGGGCTCGACTCAGTCGCCGAGTCAATGAGCATCTGTCCAACGCATGTTAAGGCGCAATGCTGGGCGGAAAGCGGGGAGGAGTTTTCAGCTCCTGATGAGCTCGTCCATGAGGTTGGAGACTGCCTCGGCAGCCTACGCAAGCAAGGTCTGACCCTGTGCATCGTTCGATCGACTTGGATTTGCACCAGGATGCTGAACCGACACCTTGCGAATGGGCACCATCGCTTCTTAGTCGATCTGCACAGCATGGAGCGCCTGCTGCTCAACATGCGCGAACAACTGGGAGTCAAGCTCGACGCGATTTGCGGCAAGGTCGGTGGCATCGCTGACTATCCCCGCTACTTCGGTCCGCTCGGAGGACGCCTATACACGGTGGTCGAGCAGGAACGGCATCGGAGCTGTTACGAATTTGCACAGCTGGGCCGCATTAGCTTTGAACAGGACGCAGACTCGCATGATGCGTTGGTTATGATCGCATCGTTGATTGGCAAGTATGTCCGCGAGCTATTCATGGCCCGCATTGCGCGCCACTACGATGAGGATGACGACCAAGGCGCCCGTCCAAGCGGCTACCACGACCCCGTTACGCAGAAGTTCGTAGAAGCGACTTGCAACTTGCGAAAGTCCCGTCGCGTCCCCTTCGACTGCTTCGAGCGAAAACGGGCGGACCGTGAATAGCGCGAGGCACCGAATCCTTCAGGCGCCGCTGGCCCCGGCCGTCCTCGGATTCGGATTGCCGCTCGCGGTGGGCATGGCGCTACAAGTCACGTTCAACCTAGTTGACGCCTATCTGGTGTCACGGCTTGGACAAGAGCAAGCTGGCGCCGCACTCGGTGCGATTGGGATTTGCGATCAACTGGCTGCTATTGGCAGCATCATCAGCTACGGCTACACAACGGCTGCAGCGACCATGGTGAGTCACCGCGAAGGAAGCGGCGACCCCGTTGGGGCGCGCTCGATCGCCTACCAGTCGACCCTGGTCGTGATTGGGCTGGGCCTTCTCTTCGCCCTGGTTGGCCTCATAGGCAGCCACTGGTTGATGGCAGACGTCATGGGAGCGAAGGGGCTCGTTCTGACGCTCGGTGCTGATTATCTGCGCGTCATCGTCACGGGCAATGTCACCATCTTTCTCCTGCTGCACCTGACCAGCCTGCAACGTGCACTTGGCAGCAGCAAGACGCCGATTCTCCTGCTGGTCGCGTCAAACGCGCTGAATTTGGTTTTTGCGGTGCTGCTTATCTTTGGTTCGGGGCACGCCCCACCGGTGTTCGCCTGGGGGCCTCCCGTTGCGGCATCGTTACATGTGCCACGAATGGGCCTTTTGGGCGCCGCGTGGGCGACGGTTTTGGCTCGCTTGCTCGTGCTGGTGCCGGTGTTCCTGCTCGGCGTTTATCGTTTCGGCTTCTTCCGCAAAGAAACGCGCGGACCGTTCTCGGGAAAGCTCGAACGGGAACTGTGGCACCTCGCCTGGCCAGCAAGCACTCAGTTAGTGGTGCGAGTCGCTGCGATGTTGGCGATTCAGTCCCTCGTAGCCCACTGGTTCACCACCAGCAGCGATCAAACCGCGACAACGGCTCTCGGCGTCGTATTCCGACTCGAAACCATGGCGCTCTTCGTCGGACTCGGTTGGGGTAGCGCGGCCCAGACCTTTGTTGGTCAGAACCTTGGAGCCCAGAACCCGGTTCGAGCAAAGCGCAGCGGCTGGGTGGCGGCGGGATTCAGCTGCTCGATGATGGCATTATTGACGGCTGTATACGTCCTCTTCGGGCGACCGATTGTGCGCTTCTTCGCTCCCGATCCCGCCGTAGTACGTTTGGCGTTCGGCTACATGCAGATCGTAGGGCCGAGTTACGTCGGGCTTGGCCTCGCAGTGGCTCTTGGCTCTGCCCTTCAAGCTGCCAAACGCCCGCGTCAGGCGTTGTTGCTAGATATGATGATTCTCTTCGGGATTCAGCTACCGGCGGCCGTCGCAGCGGCGGCTTGGGGGAGTGGCCCGATGGACATTTACTGGGTCGTGAGCGGCGCTTACTTCGGATTTGCGATCGTGTACGCGGGCGCGTATTACCGAAGTCGGTTCGAAGGGGTCCCGACTGAGTCGTGAACGAACCTGATTAGTAGCTGATCCACCCCAGTACCCGGGCGACGACGAGTGCCGCAATCGCCTCCTTCTCCGCGATGCTGCGCGCTCCGTTTGGCATTGTCACGCTGGTAAGCCCGTTGATGCAGCCCTGCACAGTGAGACCTTGAGTCGCTAACTGTTGAAGTAGCAGGAGCGCGATCGGTACGACTCCCCGTTCGCGGCGACTGGCCACGGCGGGAGCACACGCGCCGGGCGACACAATCCGCTGGCGATCGGGCAGAACCTCGCTGGCCGTTCCCATAGTCGCCACGAGCACCCCTGCCATCATCGCGCTCGCCAGGTCGAGGTCAAGAGGAAACTCAACCTGCCCTGGCTCGACTCCTCGATAGAACGAGACGTTCCCTCGCCTCCAACTGCAGAGTGCCGCGACGCGGTCGCGCCCGAGATCACGGATAGAGCGAAACACGTCCAGACCGTCGACGAATCCCATCGAGACGAGCGTGTCTCCTAAACGGCCACCTTCCCACGCGATCGCATCCAGAGCATCCTCGAGCTGCTGACGCTCCAGACGTCCGCGTCGGATCAAGTATTCGCCCAGCAATTCGTCGCGTTCGCTCGAGGCCACATGCAAGAGTCGCCCCTCGCGCAGGTAGATCTCTTTGCGTTTCTGTGTCCCAGAGTCATCGCGCCGTTCTACGAACAATGCTCCCGTCTCAGAGTTTGCTCGTAGCTGTGCCAGAATCTCAAGCAACGACTTGTCACGCAGATCTATTTGGTAGTCGGGAATGCCAACCTGGTAAATGCGCGAGGTGGTGGCCGTGGACGAGGGCATCAGATATCGGGATAGTGAGGGTGCTTCACGGATTGGATGCATCTCTTCGGTGCCAAACGCCACCTCGTCTTCACCACGCAACTCGCCCGTGGCAATCATCTCCACCAGTCGAGGAAAACCAACCTC
>JBLNFG010001117.1:0-6265 GCA_050263495.1 Myxococcales bacterium
TAGCTCGAAAAAAGCCGCAACATGAGCTCCAGATTGGTTTGCGTGGAGCGACGAATGGCACGCCATAGGTAGCCACACGCGAACGCGTTCTCCATCGAAAACAAAGAGTCGCAAACCTCGAGGACAAAGAGTAATGGAGAATCGTAACAAGGATGCGGCGGGATTCGTGCCGGATTCGTGATCTACGGACTCCTCGCCATCGAGCCACGTTCGAGGACGCTCACGAATGGGGTACCCATAGGTAGCTTGTACCTTGATGGGGCGTATTGGCGGCGAGCGGTTTCTGGCTCCGGCGTGCAGCAGCGGGTGTTGGGGAATTCTGTCGCCTTGGCAGGAGCGGCGAGCCGTGGCAAGCAAGCCGGACAATCGATGACGGAGAAGACTTCGAAGGGAAATGGGATCAAGGCTGACGAGTGTAGAACGGCTCCTCGGACGCACGGCACATGTGCAGGAAGCGATCGTCGGGATTGTCGTGTTGGCGGTTCTGATTTGGTTTGGGCGTCGCGCTTGGCGAGCACGTAGAACGGGCGCTTGAACCCTCAGACGCCGGCGCCGGTCGACGAGAATTGCCGGACGGTCACGATGGGGCGAATTTGCTTCGTTATGTCCTGAAGCCCAGCCCTCGTGTGTCCGTCTCCGAGACTCCGATACGTGATGCCGGCCCTCAACACTGATGACTGATTGCCTTGATTACTTGCATGGGCAGGTACACGGGCGACCAATTCTTCAGCGAGCACGTGAAGGGCAATCGATCACATTCTTGCCAATCGATCCGGCGTCGCGAACCATCACGGTTTCGCCTTGGCTCCTAGTATGAGAGAGTCCAGTTGGCAGTTCGCAGAAACCGAGGAGTGTCCAATGTCCGAGTTTGCCCTTTCGAAGAAACTCAGTTCCACTTTCGATACGGCAGTCACTGATCTGCCCGATGCGCTCGCGCGCGAAGGGTTTGGCATATTGACGCAGGTAGACGTGCAGGGCGTGTTCGCCCAGAAGCTCAATGAGCCGTTCCGCCGCTATCGCATCTTTGGCGCGTGCAACCCCAAGCTGGCGCACCGGGCGCTTACGAGCAATCTGCTAGCCGGGATCATGATTCCGTGTAACGTGATTCTTTGGGAGAACGACGATGGCACCGCGACGGCTGCCGCCGTCGATCCTGTGCAAACCGCGGCTGCAAAGGCGGATTCAGCCATTGCCCTTCTGGCACAGGATGTCCTTGCACGATTGGATAGGGTTTTCGGCGCCCTTCAATAGGGCGACGCGACCTTACGACCCGAAAAGCGCAGCACGGACCGCCGTTCGCAGCGCACTGACTTCGAATGGCTCTTTCAGCACGCTGAGTACGCCATGTTGACGAGCCTCCTGGTGGAGTTCGCGGTCGCCGAATGCCGTCACGAGCAGGATCGGAAGTTCGATTTCCGCACTGCGCAAGGAAGCCGCGACCTCGATCGCGTCGAACCGTGGCATGCGAATGTCGGACAAGAGCGGCTACACGTGGAGGAGATCAAACGCACGATGGACTCCCTCGCTGCTTCTGCGCCGCATGTCTCCGATTCGGTGTAGCCACGACGGGCGGAGCCGTTGGCGCGATTTTCTGTTGAACGGTTTCGGCACGTCCGGGCCCTCACCGTACGAAGTTCTCGATAGTCAGGCTCCGACCTCACGTCGAGACTTCGTTCCGCGCACTTAGGAGGATTCCATGACGACCCATACTGGCGCATCGTTCCGCTCGTTTCGCCCCCTAGTTGCCTTTCAGGCTGCATTGCTGTCGATTCTCATCCAGGGCTGCGACACCGATCCAGAAGTCACAAACCACCAGTCGAATAGGCAGAGCGATGGTGGACCCGGTCAGAACAGCGGCGAGACCCAAACCATTCCAGAACCTGCCGCGCCAAGACAGTGGTGGGAGCTCGGCATGGCTGATCCGATCCTCGATCAGGTGCTGCTGTTTTACCTTGGAGAGGCCTGGCAAGGCGCCACCGACACGGCCGAGTGCCTAGAAACCGTGGCCAGAGTGGATGCAACGGACCCGTACAGCTGGCAGCGCGAGTGGAGAAAAACGGCGGAGCGACTGGGTGCCGTTGCAGAATCAAGCGAGCGAGCGAATCATCTCTTGTCAGCAGGCCAGGCGTACCTGCGCGCGGCGTCCTACTACCGCGCTGCCCTGCACCGCCATCCGAATCCCAGCGATAATGCGGTGCGAGAGATGACGGAGCTCGAGGTCCGGATGTTTACTAAGTACTTAAGCCTCTCGGATAGTCGCGGCGAGGCAGTTCAGATCCCGTACGAGAACACCACCCTCCCCGGCTATTTCTTCCACTCACGATTGGCCCAAGGCAACGCGCCGGTGGTGATCGTGCACGAGGGCAGAGACGCTTGGGCAGAGGACACGAAGTATCTCGTCGACGCGGCCCTGGCGCGAGGATATCACGCTCTTGCATTTGACGGACCCGGGATGGGAAAGGTGATTCGAACGCAGGGGCTGCCGTTCCGCCACGATTGGGAGAACGTGATTACCCCGGTGGTCGACTACGTGGTTCGACAACCTGGCGTCGATCCGCAACGAGTGGCCCTGATCGGCCTTAGTATGGGGGGATACCTTGCGCCACGCGCCGCGGCATTCGAGCACCGCCTGAAGTTGGTCGTGGCCAACCCGGGTGTGTTCGATTGGGGAGAGATCGTGCGCAACTTCTTGCTCGGGTTGGATCCGGAGCTTGAGTCGTTATTGCAGGTGGACTCAGTCGCGTTCGATCGCCGAATGGCTGAGCTGCAAACAGCGAACCCGATGCTCCGTTGGGCCTTGCCAGACCAGCAATGGCACCACGGCGTGACGTCGCCCTTCGCTCTAGTAAAGGAAATGGAGAAGTACACTTTGCGTGACGTAGTGGGGCAGATCGGCAGCCGCATGCTCGTTGTCGATGCGGAAGCTGAGGAATACGGTCAGGCACGCGTCCTGTATGAGGCACTACCAGGTGCCAAGGACTATCTGCTCTTCACTGCAGCCGAAGCGGCCCAGTTTCACGTTCAGGTTGGAGCTACGGCGATTGGCTCAGCCAGGATCTTCGACTGGATTGAGACCCACTTGTAAGGGGCGACTAGCGCCGCTCGTCGCTCGAATCGCAGCATCTTTTGGTTTGCCCGTCGCGCAAACGTCATCATCGCGATCTTGCCCGTCGCGCAAACGTCATCATCGTGGTCACGACGAGCAGACCAAAAGCTCACACTTGCTCATTTTCTGACAGAAATCGCGACTCACATGGCGCATGGCGGACGGCCATAGCGGCCACGTACCGGCAGGGGTAGGTATGGTTATTGGCTGCTACGCCTCAGCGCCAAGGTTTGGTGCGAGCATGGACGGCAATCGACACCCCTAGGCTTGATCTCAATAGAACTGCTTGACGAAGTCCCAGTTTGCCTTCGGCACCCAAGTATCATTCTTGCCATAAGTCCCCTGGGTCCCTGGCGAACCAATGTGCGGACCCTTGAAGATGCATGCCCGTGCGGGATAGCCCGGATCGCAACCCTTGTAATCGACACAGACGGGATTCATGAGACTGGTGGGTTTGCACTCCGCGGCAAGATCTTCAGCCTCGCAGCCATTTCGTTTAGCGAGGTCAGCGATTTGGGGTGCGCCGAAGTTAGGCCATGTGCATGTCCCATCCTCTGTGCCGTGGGCAATGAAGATAGGCACAGGCCCGCGCTTCGACTGGTCACAGCCGCTCATATTTCCTCCGGAGTACATGGCGATGGCCCGCATCTTGTCGGGCATTGCGCAGGCGAGGGCGTAGGACATGGAACCGCCCATACTGAAACCCGAGGCGAAGATGCGTGACGTATCTATGCAAAGCTCGCTCTCGAACTTGCTCATCATCGCACGGAAGAACGCGAGGTCTTTGGCGCCCTGACCCCATCCAGAATTGATACCCTGAGGCGCTACGAAGATAGTGGTCGCCTTGCCGCCGGCCGGGTTGGCGAGCTTCCACATCCCGAAGTACTCGTAGTTGGCTCTGTTGTCGGGCTCGCTATGGGCAACGTTTTCGGCGCTTCCGTTCAGGCAGTGAATTGCGAACCATAGCGCATAGGGATGATTCGGGTCGTAGTCGTCGGGGAGGCGGATGTAGTAATCGCGGTTCCCCGCTCCGGATTCGGTTACATTGATAGTATTTTTGCTTTCACCTTTGAGGGATGTTGGCTTGCCGCAGCCGGAACTGGGCACGGGATCTCCACTTCTGGTGCCGGTGCTACCGACCGGCGTGGCTCCACCGACAGGCGCGGCTCCACCGCTTCCGGGGCGCCCGCCATACCCCGATCCGGCTGGTCCGCTCGCGTCGCCTGATTGCGCGGCTGTCTTTCCACCTGTTGCCCGTGACCTCCAGCCTGAGTCGGTCGCGCCACCCGAGTGCGCGGCCGTCGTTTCGACCGCTGCCCCTCCCGTTGCCGTGGAACCACCCGAGCTACTGGCAGCGCGCGTAGAGGACTGGACGACGGAGCTGCTTCCTCCGGCGGCAGAGCTTCTACTGGCTGAAGAAGATCCCCCCACTCCAGATTGACCATCCGATCTAGGTACACCGTCAGACGCTCCGCCTTGGTTCGGCGTCCGTTCGGAGCCGCTTGCCCCAGATCCGCCTGAATTGTTCCATGAACACGCCGCGACGGTGACGAGAAACGTTGCTGCCAGAAATCGACGCTTGACCATGTGATTCTCCAGACGCGGGTGTTGCTTCTCGTTATTGCGACATGCCCCTCCTTATTGCTAATGAAAGTGCAGTACAGCATCCGCGGACAACTAGATGGCCTCGACGAGCTCTCGCTCATCGGCAAGACCTCACTGACCTCGCACACGAGTGCCCCTCAGTGTCACGTCCGTGTGAGCTGGCTAAGACAGTGACTACCTGTATATGTCCATTGTTCGAGCTGGCTCGCGCAGTGCGACCCTGGACGTCACGTCGTTTGAGCTGGCTCGCGCGGTGCGACCCCTGAGGTCACGTCGTTTGAGCTGGCTCGCGCGGTGCGACCCTCGGGGTCACTTTGTTTGAGCCAACCCCCGCCCACGAGACCCTTGGGGGTCACTTGGTTTGAGCTGGCTCAGGCGTTGACTACCGATATATATCCATTCGCGTGAGCTGGCTCAAACGTTGACTACCGATATATATCCATTCGCGTGAGCTGGCTCAAACGTTGACTACCGATATATATCCATCGTGTAAGCTGGCTCAAACGTTGACTACCGATATATATCCATCGTGTGAGCTGGCTCAAACGTTGACTACCGATATATATCCATCGTGTGAGCTGGCTAATGCGGGCAGCCTCATCGAGACATATTCGAGGAACCCAACCCGGTCTTCGTGACCGTCGGGGTAGCAGCGGATGGATCTGGCTCACACTGTACGTCCCCTCGGAACGCATTCGAGCCAGCCGACACTGGGCGGCATGACCGGTCATGGCTGAGATCCCGGATCGCGCGTTATGGGCGACGGAATCGAGGCTCTAGGCGATTGCGCCCCTAGTCCGGTCGACCCCGTTGCGAGCCGACACTCGCGGTCGATGAGTCACCCGCTCGGCCACTACCGGTCGGACGTCGTCCTCCGGTCGCCGTCTCTTCGGCTGCAGACGCAGCCATTGCTGCACACGCGCTCGCCACCGGCGCTGTACTGGTGACGGCGAATTTCGAGCACATGGCGCGTGTCCCTGGGCTCGTGGTTGAAGATTGGCTTGAACCGCTCGGATAGTCCGTCACGCCAGAGGCTTCCAGGCTCGATATGACGCCTTTACGTGGATCATGTCTGTCCAACGAATTGAGCTAACCAGCAACCGGAGGGTACCGCAGGTGTCTCCTCCCAATCTCCTGGTGGCGCGTCAACCATGGGCACGTCAACCATAAGCGCGTCAACTATCGGCATATCCGCGAGTTGCTCCGCGATCGGGCAGGCTTGTACGTCGCAGAGCGAATGTTGCAGCTCTCGCTGCGATTTCGGCATCTGCCTGGGTGCGACGGGGATCTGCAGCGCCAATGGGGTCGCTTGCTCAGCGTCCGCGGAATGTTGCTCGGGGCGATGTGAGGCAGCCAACGATGGCGCCCCCAAGCTCTGTGCCGTTTCGTCGGGCGCATGTATGCCTGGCGGGGGAAGCTGCAAATCGGACGGTGACTGAGTCAGGGTCGGGACACCATGAATGTCCAGGATCGAGAGGTCGACCCACACCTGATAGAGTTCCTCGCGCACAGCTTTGGATGTGCAGATACGAATATCGCGTTCGATTCCCGGCA
>JBLNFG010001118.1:0-4493 GCA_050263495.1 Myxococcales bacterium
CTCTAGGTTTGGTTTCCACCGTAGGCTAACTTCCCCTGACCCTGCAGGGTAAAAACCGCGCCCTGCCGTTCAATGCTCACTTGGTACCACTCGCCCGACAGATACGCGTCCACTGGGCGAATGGTGCCAGATGGCTGCCAGTTCCCCGCGGAGTAAGGGATGAAGGGCTTGCCAATGTTCGGCTTACCCTTTCCGCGACCGTCGAGGGCAAACATCATGAGCGGGTGTTCGCCACTCTCCACGAACTTCGAGCCATTGAAGACTTCCATCCATGAGGGGTAGTTGTTATCCGTGTCTAGGACGACCTTGCGGTGATGATGGATCCAGATGTTGTTGTGCGGACCAGGAACGGTGTCCAAAATTGCAAGCCAATAAAAGCCGTTCTGGTCGGTGGCGTCGACATCCAACCAGGGTTCGCCACGCTCGCCACCATTGTATCCGTTGAGTCCTGGCTTCCCATCGCCGAAGTTCGCAAACCCCACGCGCAGCGACACTCGATACCGATTCGGGAGGGGGTGAGTAGGTCGAACAATCGTCGCATCCGTGTGCTCAGGTGAGATCACCCGCAGCACGCGGTTCGAGCCTCCTGCGGGATCTGAAACGATTTGCGCGAGCAGGTTCGGATCTTTCTCTGTACGCGAGTAGGAATCCAACGTTAGCCAATCTTGGGTACCGAACGTTGCCCAAGCTCGGTATGCGGGCGGGGCACTGATTCCACGACGCTGGAAGTAAGAACCATTGTCGTCGTATGGATCCGCGTGGGATCGAACATCGGAAACCCATGAACGCGCAGGCAACGGATTGTCGAAGGTCTCCTGATACAGGACCACCCAACGTCCATTATTGCTGGACCCCTTCGTTGCGCTCTTGGTTGTGCTGCCTGCGTCGGGCGGTAGGGCACTCGTCGCCGTCTCGCGCTGGCCAGGAGCGGTTTTCGATGGTGCTCCGCAACCGCTCGCCAGAGTTGCGATGGTTGTTGGCAGGATTACGGCAGCTACGCACTCTGCTCGCCGGCGCGAGCGGGCCCTGGAGCGGCGGATATTCTCGATGGGCACGACGCGTTCTTAATGCCCCCTCACCCGTTCGGCCGCAATCGTCAACGCATGCTGTGTGGGGTCGGAGCGGCGATTCCCTATTCCTGGTGGTACCAATTCGATTCCGCGAGGCCGCCGGGGATATCTAGGAAGCTACGCTGAACACCGCGTATCAAACCGGCACGATTGCCTGGCATTGCTCGCTTGGCTACCGCCCCAGCCATTCCAGAGCTAGCATTCCAACATGAATCGCCCCGCGGGCGATGACAGCTCCAATCACGAACGCATTCAGAGCTATGAGCAGCGCCTCGACGTGCATGGTTCTGAGCCTTCATTCAACGAGGACGGGGTCGATCTCACGCAGATCCGCGAATCGTTACGCCGTACGCCCTACGAACGGTTGATGCTGGTGCAGAATTGGGTGGAGTCATTCCAGGCGAGAGTCATTTGCTCGGCCCCGGTCATCAACTCTTGCGCACGAAGCATGGCGCTCTCGACGTGCTCGGCACGATTGACGATAACGTCGGCTACGAGGATGTCCTCAATCACACGATCGAAGTCGAGTTGTCCGATTTCCGCGTGCGCGTGCTCGAGCTTGCGCGGTTGATTCAGGCCAAGGAGTTTGCGGGGCGTTTCGGTCATTTGGGGCTGAATGTGCAAGCCCGACAAATCCTTGCCTGCCGCTGACAGCGTCGCTCGACCAATACAGCCGACGCAATGCCGCGACCAACGACCTGCTCCGTGATTCTGACGCTGATTCTGATCGGCACCGGCTGTGGGAGTGGCAACGATAGCGAGGGTGCCACCGAGTCCGGCCAGGGTGGCACTACCCAAGGGGGTGCACCTCACCAAACCGAGCTTCCGGGCAACTCTACCAAAGCAACGGACTCAGGTGGCTCGGTCTCCAGAGTGAGCACCGGCAGCCAAACCTCTCGCGCCAGCACTGGCGGCGCAAACGTCAGCGTCGGTGGTTCGAATTCGCGCACTAGCACTGGCGGCGTAAAATCTGGCGTCGGCGGGTCAAACACCACGGTCAGCGGCGGCTCAAACCCCAGCGTGAGCAACCGTAGCTCAAACACGGGCGCCAGCAGCGGAGGCACCAACTCTACCGCGAGCCCACCGGATCCCAGAGGCGGTACGACGAGTGTAAGCCCGACGGTGGTCCCCACGATCAAGATCGATGTAGCAAACGGCGCTGCTATCACCTCAAAAGATGAGTCGGTGCCCTGCACCCTCACGATTGACGGCCAGGGCAGCTTCGCCGACTACTCAGGAACGGCCAGTATTCGTGGCCGCGGCAATTCCACGTGGCTTTGGTACGAGAAGAAACCGTACCGCATCGAACTCGATCAGAAGTCCCAGATCCTCGGGCTCAAGGAGGACAAGGATTGGGTATTGCTGGCCAATTACCGCGATCCGACGTTCCTGATGAATGCATTCGCCTTCGAATTAGCGGACTGGATGGGGCTTCCCTACACCAACCACTCGCGCTTCGTCGAAGTCACGTTGAATGGCGACTACATTGGGCTGTACCAACTCACTGAGCAAATCGAACAAGGCACGAACCGCGTAGCTGTGTCCGACGCTGGAGGCCTGTTGCTCTCTCTCGACGAAGACGACGGTCCTACCGTTGTTCCAGACGCGACAAACAACTTTGTGTCGCTCGTATACGAGCTCCCCGTGTGCGTGAAGTATCCCAAGAGCCAGAGTTCGGTTCAGCTCACCGCCGTCAAAGACGATTTCGCGAAGGTCGAACGCGCCATTGAGGCCGCCAACTACGACGCACTCGAACCCCTGCTCGACATTGCGTCTCTCATCGACTTTCTCATCGTTCAGGAACTAACGTATAACGTCGAGCTCGCCACCCCGAGAAGCATGTACTTGCACAAGAACCCTGGCGAACGGTACGTGCTCGGCCCAGTGTGGGACTTCGACGGGGGCTTCGACTTCGACTGGACCACCATGAAAACGAGCCACGACTACTTTGCCGCTCAGGACTTCATCTTGGGCACAGATCCCGCTCGCGACGAAACCGTGTCGCCCTTCTGGGTGAACCTGTTCAAGAACCCTCGGTTCGTGCTGGAGTTCAAGTCGCGTTGGGCGACACTCAAAGACACAATGCTGCCGCACTCGTGGGGCGTAACGGAAAGCTACGCGAGTACACTCTCTGGCGCGCTAGCTCGCAACGCTCAGCGCTGGCCGATCGGGAAAGATCCCGCGACCGAACGCGCACGAATGAAGGCGTGGCTAGATGCACGTGTGATTCGGCTGAACAGCGCCGTCGAGGGTTATCCGGCGATGTGAGGGGATTGTGACGGGTGGTTCCGAGCTGGGTGCTGTTGCGCTACGGCATTCTGACGAGTGGCTCCGAATTTGGGCCGTCGTTACTGCGACGGACAAACATCAAATGCGGCAGCATTCTCCCTGCCGAACAGGACATACTGTCCTATCCATCTGGCAGGTCAGCGACCTGCACGCTTAGCATATTGTAACGCGTGCCCGGATCCGACATTTCGGTCTCTTTGCGTTTTCGAGCGCGGGGGAGAAACATCATCTGTAAAGACTAAGGAATCGCTAACCAGTATCAGTCACTGTCTGACATCGCTGCAATTGGTGCGCGTGATTCGGCAGAATGATTGGCGACTCAAAAGGCACAGCAACGAAATCCGAATTCGGCGTGAGCGTCCGAGCGCGGAGCCTCGGCGTGCGTGCCGCACATCACGAAGGCGGCACCTAGCGTATAGTTCCCACCGCGAAGCCGGCAATACACCGCGGCTTCCCTCGGTTCACATGAGTCTTCCCACTCCGACACATTACCACTGAGGTCATAGATCCCCTGGTAGCCAATCACAGTCGGCGTACAACCTGTCCTCGCGCCAACCGCCACCGTGGCATCAATTGCAGCGTCCTGGCCATTGCACTTCGTAGGCTCATAGGTACTCCCGTAGGAGTAGCTATTCGGTCCGTTCGATGTGCACGCCGCGTACCACTGACTCGATTGTAGCTCGGCATACTTTTCAAACGGGTTCGATCCACCGCCTTGCATTCCGCACAATCGTTTTCCAACCCCTTTGCAGTACGCATACGCGTCACACCAGTCCACGTAGGCGACCGGCTTGTTCGGCCCAGCGGGAGTTAGGGACGTCCAATCACTGCTCGGTGTGAAGCTCTTGTTCCAACCGCAGTTTGCGGCATCTTGCGCCTCCAGCGTTGCCGAGCTGGTCGAACTCAGCCATGCAGCATATTGGATGCGCGTCACCTCCGTACTATCAATGCAGTACCCAAGCGGAAGCCCCACCATCGTCGGACCACCTGTACCAGGACACTTGACGCACGTACCATTGCTGCAGATCTCGCTCTGAGCGCAGGAGTTCTGACTCTCCCACTCTCCAGCGCTCGAGCACGTCTGTGGCGTCTTTCCGCTGCATTGCTTGGTACCCGCGCTGCACGCCACGCACA
>JBLNFG010001119.1:0-14829 GCA_050263495.1 Myxococcales bacterium
GGCCCCGGAGTACCTCCAATGTCATTGCGCCGGGAAACCTCATTGCACGACTCCCTTCAGGAACAGATTGAGGATGAGTTGCAGCATGGCAATCGGCGCCAAGTACTTCCAGCAGAAGTCAATCATCTGATCGATGCGCAGCCGCGCCATGACGGTGCGCATCAACGAGATGAGTAGAATCAGGGCTTCTACCTTGATCACATACAGCACGAAACCGACCACGGGGTGCAGACCCAACCCAAACGGTAGGAAGACCGCCGCAATCAGCGAGGCGCCGACGATCATCTCGATGTCGATGCAGAGCCGGAACAAACCGAGCAAACGTCCGCCGTACTCAGTAAAGGCGCCGGCCACGATCTCGGTTTCGGCTTCCGGAATATCGAAGGGGACGCGTTCGAGCTTACCGAGCAGTGCCACCATCGCGACGCCAAAGCCCAAAATATTCAGAGGCGTGAGGTAAGGACGCTCGGAGTAGAAAGCACTGATCTCGCTGATCGACCAGCTTCCAGCCAACATCGCGGGGGCCAAAATGGCGAGCAGTAGCGGGATTTCGTACGCGAATAGCTGAGTAATGGCGCGGGCTGCACCCACCATCGAGTACAGCGAACGTGAGAACCATCCACCGAGAAAGAAGGTGAGGGTTGGAATCGGGAGCAGGTACAGCACGACCACGAGATCGCCCGAGAAGGAAAACAACGCCTGCGTGCTGAAGATTGGGACATAGAAACTGGCGACCACGGTGGCCGTTAGCGCGAACACCGGCATCAGTTTGAAGATGGTCCGATCGGCGCCTTCGGGGATGGTGTCCTCTTTAGCCGAGAGCTTGATGATGTCCGCCAACGGCTGGAACCAGGGTGGCCCAACGCGGTTTTGCATCCGCGCGTAGAGCACCCGATCGAGGTACTCGCCAGCGAGCGAGAAGCCCACTAGGAACAAAAATCCAGGGAAAACTAGGATATTGAGCAGTGCTGTGGCCACTAGATACGTTCCATTTGGCTGGCAAAACGACGGTTCAGATCGGATAGGTCGATGCCGCGTTCCTGATAATACCGAATGCCGTGCGCGCGAATGTCACCCCAGGTGCGCACGCCGGTAGGCTTACCTGCGTCGTCGTAGACCTCAATCGCGCGATCCGTGCACGAGAAACAGGGATCAATGGCGGCGAGCGTGATCGGCATATCCGCGAGATACCCGCCGCGCATCATGTGCGAGACTGCTTGGATATTGATCAACGTCGGAGCGCGGACCTTAACGCGTTCGGGTTTATCAGTACCGTTGCCGCGGACGAAATGGATGTCCTCGCCGCGTGGAGCTTCATAGCGACTCAGCGCTTGTCCCTTTGGGATCTTGCGAGGCGCCTTGGTCGCAATTGGGCCCTCGGGGAGCTGAGCGAGCAGCTGTCGGATCATCTTGTAGCACTGCAGCAGTTCGCCGACGCGCACGACGGTGCGCCCGAATACGTCGCAGCTGTCCGCCGTGATCACGTCGAAATCGAGCTCCGCATACACGCAATACGGATCGTCTTTGCGCAAATCGCGTTTGATGCCGGAAGCGCGCGCCGTGGGTCCCGTGATCCCCATGCGCAGCGCATCTTCCTTCGACACGTATCCGACCTTCTGCAGGCGCTTGGCGAGCGTGAGCTCGGTGGTGGCCACGCCAACGTAATACTTGGTGCGCTCCTCGAGGATGTCCGTAGCCTTGAGCAGCGACTCCTTCTGCTCGGGGGTGATGTCACGGCGTACGCCGCCGATCGTGTTGTATCCGTAATTGACGCGATTGCCCGTCAAGTTCGCGAGCTGATCCATGACCACTTCGCGATCACGCCAGCTGTACATCAGCAACGTATCGAAGCCGATTTCGTGACCCGCGACGCCCAGCCAGAGTAAGTGGCTGTGCACACGTTCGAGTTCCGCAACGAGCGTACGCAAGTATAGCCCACGTCGCGGAACCTCGATGCCAGCAATCTCCTCGACCGCCTGCACGAATGCAGTGGAATGCGAGTGTGAGCAGATCCCGCAGATGCGCTCGAGCAGGTACATGTCATTCAGGTACGGACGCTCTTCGCAGGCCTTCTCCATACCGCGGTGGTTGTACCCGAGGCGAATCCCCATCTCGGTAATCTGCTCGCCCCTCAAGCTCAGCATGAAATTGCCGGGCTCTTTGAGCGCGGGGTGCTGCGGCCCGAGCGGAACGGTGACAACGTCTCGGTCGATCTGCTCAATGGTCATGGCCTACTTCTCCTTGCCCTTGGCTGGGGTCGGTGCTGGCGGAGCTCCTGCTGGCTTCCAGTCCTTGCGCAGAGGGTACTGCCCTTCGGGCCACCCATCGGGTAGCGGGTAGCGTGGGCCTTCCGGCATGTTCTGGATCCTAGCACCGAGTAGATCGATGACTTCGCGTTCCGAGAGCTCTGCGAGCGGGAAGTAGGGGGTAACCGTAGAGGGCCCCGGACCGTCTTTGGGGGCATTCGTCATCAACGTGAGCACGACACCGCTGTCTTGGGCCATGTGATAGAGCAGCCCGATCGAGTCACCCTCGTCCGTGCCGGTGATCGTGCAAAGCATACTGAACCCGAGTTGATTCTTAGCGTGCACCAATACCGGATGGAGCTGTTCCATGGGCACCTTGGCCCACATGCGACGGGCGCGCTGAATCGTGATCTGATCCGCTAAGAATGGGAACTCCGCGAGCAGCTGCTGTTTGATTTGGTCTTCAGCGGCGCGGCTGGGGTCAATTGGCCCCTGTGCGACAGTTTCCGTAACTTGGGGTGCCGCTGCCGGTGTGGTTTCATCAGCCATTGGGATCGATCTCCGCGGTCGATTTGCGCACCAGGCGTTCGGGCTCGATGATGCCGTCCAGGTGATTCAAGTGCTCAGGATCCAGCTCGCGTGGGCGCTCGACCGGTGCGGCTTGGCCCTTCTCAAGCGCGCCGAGCAGCTTCACCACGCCGTCGATAATCGCTTCCGGGCTCGCAGGACAACCGGGAATGTACGCGTGCACTGGGATCGCCGAATCGATGCCGCCCATGATGTTGTACAGCCCGTCGAACACGCCGCCCGAGCAGGCGCAGGTGCCAACCGCCACCACGAACTTGGGCTGTGGCATTTGCTCGTAAATTCGCACCAAACGATCGCGGATCTGCCGTGTCACCGGACCCGAACACACGAGCACGTCGGCGTGGCGCGGCGTGCCTTTCAAGGTGATGCCAAAGCGCTCGACGTCATAGCGAGGCGTGAGCGACGCAACGATTTCGATGTCGCACGCGTTACACGCGCCCGAGTTGAAATGAATGATCCATGGGGACTTCAGGCGTGCCCAGGTTACGATTCTGTCAACGACACCCACGGGTCACCTCCGATACAGCACGAATAGTCCAACGACCGCGCCAAGCACGTAGACAAGGGCCATGGTTAGCGTCGAGGCTTCGGAATTGGGAACCGTCGTCGCGACCAGCGCAACGACATGCAAGATTGTGAAGTAGAACGCGAAGGGAAACACCTGCGCGTAATCGGGCCTTACGATGGGCCCGCCGTCCTCGCCGCAGGCATAGGGCTTCGGATTGGCTTCGTTCCCCGGTGCAGGCTTGTAGGAAAGCATGCCCATGAGACGCAGCAATCCGAGACTTGCGAGCAGGATCACGACGAAAGCGATGGGGGGGACGAGGAGACTAGGAATGCTCGACATAACCGTTATACCCCGATGCTTGGTTTAGCCCTTGATGTTGCGAAGATTTCGGACGTCGACCTGACCCGTGTGGCGATGCCCAACGAGAATTAGGCCCACAGCGACGACCATGATGACCACTTCAACGACGATCAGCGTGATAATCAGCGACTGGGCGATTCCCATTTTCCCAGTGAGGCGGCCGGCGAGTGCTAGCCCCACCGTAACTGCTTTCGTGATGAGTTCGAGCCCGATAATGGCCCGAATCAGGCTCGTGGTGACGAGCAAGTAGTAGAGGCCCGCCATTCCCACGAGAACGATGGCAGCCATATAAACGTTGAGTAGCTCAGCGTTCATGATTTGGGAGACTCCTTGCTGGGAATCGGTGACTGCGCCTGCTTCTGTGCATGTTTGAACAGCACGACCACGCCAAAAGCGCCCGCAAGCAAGACCGCGACTTGTCCAAGTAGATCGAGATGGCGCTGTGTCCACAGCACCTCGCGTACTCCCGCACCGGCCGGCGCGAGTTCGGGCATTGCCGGCCAAACAATTTGCGTCACGGCAACGCCTACTAGGACCAGCAGCGGCGGTAGGTACCAATACCGGCGGATGCGTTCCTTCTTCGCCGCTTCGACGCTCTGTTCCGTCTCGAGCGCAGACAAGCTGATGGTGCTGATGAAGACTGCCGAAATCAGGCCGGCGCAGACACTGAGCTCGAACACCGCGGCCAGCGGCGACTCCAGGCGAAACAGTGCGAGCGTGACGCAGATGCTGGCCAGGGCGAGCGCGATCACTGCACGCAACAGGCGCGGCGAAAGCACGGCCCACACCGCGGCGAGCACGAGGCAAACCAGAATGACGATGTCGACAATGTGTTCGTGCATTGGATCACCAAGGCAAAGTCCTGCTGAGCACCAAGAACGACAGCGAGGAGTCGAGCAAGAACGGGAATAGGATGCCTGCCAGAACCGTGATGAGCGCAAGCAGAATGGCGGGAATGAGATATCCCAACGGCGCTTCGGACAGCGCAATCACGTCGTCCGCTGGCTTTCCGAAGAAGGCCTTCTGTTGCATGACGAGGAAATATCCGAGCGTAAGCAGACTGGCGAGTACCGCAATTACGGCAAACACGACGTGCTCCGACTGCCAGAGTGCCACGATGATGAGCAATTTGCTCCAGAAGCCGGCAAACGGCGGAATTCCCGCCGCTGAGAGCATGGCGATGGCCGTGGTCGTGCCAGTGATCGGCATCTTTCCACCGATGCCGCCCATGCGCGCCATGTCCGTCGTGCCGAGCCGCGACTCGACCGCGGCGGAGTCGACGAACAGCAGCGACTTGAACACCGAATGGTTGAACAAATGGAAGCTCGCGGCCACGATGCCAAGCTCGGTGCTGGCACCGAGCGCGAGCACGATGTAGCCCACCTGACTGATACTCGAGTAGGCGAACATGCGCTTCAGATCGGTTTGGCCCATCGCGGCGATTGCGCCGACCACGATCGACACCGTTCCCGCGACGAGCAAAACCAAAGAAAGCTGCTGATCGGGGATATAGATGCTTCGAGTGATGCGGATTAGCGCGTAGATGCCGCTTGCCTTGGTCACGATCCCGGAGAGCAAGACGGAAACGGCTGGTGGTGCCGCGGAGTATGCACCCGGCAACCAGCCGTGGAACGGAACCATGCCGCCCTTGATGAAAAGGCCCAGCATGAACGCAACCAAACCAAGTCGCGTCAAGCTACCCCCGTTGGCCAGCGCTTGACGGGCAGCATCGAACGTGGTGTCGCCGGCAGAAAGCAGCAGCAAGCCTGCACCGCCCAACATGAATGCCGTCGCAACCGCGGATAGGATGAGGTAGCGGAACGCCCCCTCGACCGCCAACAGGCCGCGGTCGAGCGCGATCAGAATGAACGAAGCCACCGCCGTGACCTCGAGGAACACATAAAGCGAGAAGAAGTCGCTGAGCAGTACCGTTGCGTTCATGCCGGTCAGGCTCACGATCAACAGGCTCGAGAATTGCCGGTGCTGACGTTCGTCGTTCACCGACTCTTGACCGACCAGCATCGCGGCGCCCACCACGACGCCAATCGACGCGAGCAGTACGCGAGTGAGATCGTCCGCTACTAGCCCGAACCGCAGCTCGGACAAGAATGGAATCTCGATCGACTGCACTAGCGCAGGCAGGCCGATTGCCGCAGAGATTTCGGCGAATGCTAGCCCAAGCACGCTCATCGAATGCGCCGAACGCAACGAGCCACGCCACGGCAGATTCAGTAGTAATAGGACCGCTAGGGGGATGAGGATTAGAAGCGCGAGCACCGTCCGACTCCGAGGTTACTGACCGAGATAGAGAATGACGAGCGTCGCTGCCACGAGCGACCAGAGGACGTAAGAAGACGTGTTGCCCGTGTGGGCTGCGCGAATCGCGCGCGATAGGACGAGCGTGCTGCGGCCACTTGCACCGAGCAGCCAGTCGTTGGTCCGATCCACCCGGTACGCGACCCAACTGAAACCATGTACTACCTTGAGGAACAACTCGTAGGGATCGAACCAGCGGCGCTCCGCACGGTCGTAGATCCACTCGAGTCCGGGGCTGTGGTGGATGTGATCCGACGCGTGAATCGCTCCGCCACCGAGCGTGGTGCCAAACCAGTGGTTGATGACAGCACCCGCGAGCACCGCCACGGTCATGCCCACCAACATCATGTTTGTTGGCCACCCAGAGAAGTGATGGCCGTGCGCGTGCTCGAGCATGCTTTCAGGCAGCATTGGCACGATGTAGTTATCGATCGGAAGTTGATTCCAGACCCCGAATACCACGCACAGGGTGGCAATCGTCAGCATTGGCACGAGCATGAAGCCGTTGGCTTCCTTCACCGGCTTCATGCCCTCGGGGCGCTTGCCGAAGAACGCCGCGTGCCCGAGCTTTAGGAATGACGCGGCCGTGAAGAACGAACCCGCGACTGCAACCAAGTAGTAGATACTTCCACGCTCGAGTGCCCCGTCATACACGAGCTCCTTGGAGAAGAAGCCGTTGAACGGTGGGACGCCGGAGATGCTGGCGGCCGCAATCAGGAAGCACGTCATCGTGATCGGCATCGCGCGTCCGAGCCCGCCGAGAGCCTTGAGATCCGTGGTGCCGGCTTGATGCTCCACCGAGCCGCCCGTCAGGAACAAGCAGCTCTTGTACATGGCGTGGTTGATCATGTGGAACAAGCCGCCAACGATTCCGACGGGCACGGCTGTGCCGATGCCCAAAATCATGTACCCAACCTGGCTAATGGCGTGGAAGCTGAGCAGGCGCTTATAGTCCTTTTGAACCAGCGCCATCATCACCGCGAAAATCAGAGTGATGCAACCGACGACCATCATGAACGTGCTGACCCAAGACTCTGGGGTGAGAATGAACAAGTCGAGCGAAATGCGGGAGAGGAAATAGATCCCCAGCAGCTTCTCGATGCTCGCCGGCAAGAAGGCCATGAACGGCGCGGGCGCGTCGACCGCGGCATCCGGGATCCAACTGTGAAAGGGCATCGAGCCACCCTTGGAGATCGCGCCGATCATCAGCAGGATGAACGCCGCGGCCGTGACACCTTCCAGCGGAAGGTGCAACGAACTCATGGTCACGGTTTTCGCGTGCATCCAGACCAAGGCCACGCCCAACATCAGACACAAATCGGTAATGCCCGAGATAATGAAGGCCTTGGTCGCCGTCTTGTAGGCGTTCGGATGCCCGATTGCGATCATGCCGTACGTCGTGCCGAGCAGCCCTTCCCAGAAGAAGAGCAGCACCATCAGGCTGTCCGCAAACACCGCGCCGTTCACCAGCCCGAGCGACAACATCATGTACAGATAGTGTTGCCGATGTCCGTTGCGTTCACGCATGAACGGCACGGAGAACAAGGTAACGAGCAGACCGAACCCAGCCGCAGCAGTCGAGATGAAACTCGCGGTATGGTATACGCGCAACGAAAGCTCGAATCCCGTGCCGAGCCAAGGCAGCTCAAGCATCGTAGCGTGCCCGAACGTCATCGCGGCCAGGACCAAGTTTCCGAGCGCACCGGCAATCGCGAGCGGCTCGCGCAGCGAACGACGACTCTCCGGTATTGCGAGAATCGCTAGCCCAACTACCGGGGCGAGCAAGATGAGGAGTGTTAGATGCAGTTCAGGAGTCACTTGACCATCCCCAACATTTGGTCGACTGCGGCCTCGGCGAACATGCCGGGCCAGTTGATGGCGATTCCGCCCACGATCGAGAGCAGAGCAAGAGCCGCGACGCTGTAGACCATGGTACGCGAGCCTTCCTGGTGCGCCTGCACGCCGGCCTTTCCTAGGAAGACCATGTTGTAGACGCGGAACAAGTACACAATGGTAAGAAATGCGCCGAGCACGAACACCGACGTGATCCAGGGATAGCCAGCTTCGGCCGCTCCCATCATGACCATCGTCTTACTGAAGAAGCCGCCAAACGGTGGCACTCCCATGACCGAGAGCGCACACAGCAAGAACGAGACCGCCGTGATGGGCATCTGTTTGAGCAGGCCTCCGAGTTTGGTGACGTCCTTGGTGTGCGTCCCGTTCTCGACGATGCCCGCGCACAGGAAGAGGCCGCCCTTGGCGAGGCCGTGCATCAAAATGTAGAGCAGCGCGCCGGTTACCGCCGTGTGACTACCCGCGGCAAGACCGAGAAAGATGAACGCAATCTGGCTGACGGTGCTGTATGCGATGATGCGTTTGAGATCGATATCGACCAGCGCCGCTCCCGCCGAGACCAGCGCACTGACCGCCGCAATGACGAGGACCAGCTGGTGACCAAACGGGCTGTAGCTCAAGGTTGCGACGAACAGGCGGGCGAAGACATAGACGCCAATCTTGACCAGCACTGCTGCGTGCAGCAGCGAGGTGACGGGCGAGGGTGCAACGCCGGCGTCGGGCAGCCACGTGTGGAAAGGCAAGGTCGCCGATTTCGAAAAGATGCCCGCCAGAATCAAGACTAAGGCCACGTCGCTGATCGGATTTGCCCCGAGCTTCTCCTTGATTTGCAGCAAGTCGAATGAGCCCGCCTGTTGGTACAACATGACGAACCCAACCAACATCAGGAGCGCGCCAAACACGGTGGTCAGAAACGCCTTGTTTGCGCGGGCTACGTCGGTTGGCTTGCGGAAAAATCCAATCAAGCGCCACGAGGCGAGCGCGGTGAGTTCCCAAAACAGGAACAACAAGATGAGATTGCCCGCGTAAACCAAGCCCATCATTGAGCCCAAGAACAAGACGACCATTAGGTAGTACTCGTTCGAGTGGTCCAGAGTCTTTTCTTTGCCGTCCAGATGCACGTCGTGTTTGAAGTGCTCAGCGATGTAATCGAAGGAGTAGATGACGATGATCAGGCTGATGAGCGACGACGCTGCCGCGACGAACGCAGCCAAGCCGTCCGCTACGACGCGCATACCCAACAAATCCCCGGTCACGATCTTTCCTTGGACCAGTACCGTTGGGAAGAGTGCGAGATTGGCAACGAGCGCAGTTAACACGAACAGCGCGGCCAGCAGATTTCGTAGCAGCGAATTCTTCTGCCCCAAGAAGGGTAGAAGCAACGCGCCGAGCGATGGCACCAAGATGGCGGTCAGGACGAGTGAGGAATCGGTCATCGGGACACCGTGAGCGGCTCCAACCCGAAGGCTCGCGCTGGGTTAGGCTGCGTGATCGCCGTTCTAGAGGGAGCGGCCGCTTTCACGACCGGAACCCTCAGGGGGTGGCGAACCTTACTGGTCAAACCTCCTCGTTGTAAATAGGGTGACGCGGCTTGGCGGTGGTTTGTGGCCGACGTAACCCCCCGTACGCACCGGTATTGCGAACGGCGACGGCGAAACAGCGGCGCGCCTCGACTGTGTTTCGTCGGATTCGCGAGGCAAAGCTGAACCTTGCGCGCGCGCTTGTTACATGAGGCAGCGCTCGAACTCGTCAGTGCTTGGCGCAACCATTGCGCAATCAAACTGACCTCGGCTGATCGAGTTGCCGCACTTGGCCATCTCAGGATCGATCGCCGCCTTCTCTTTGGCCTTCTCCAACATGTGAGCTCGCTCGGTCGAAGAGGTTTCGGGTCGATCCGAAGCCGCCAGCAGTGTCACGTACCGTAGGAGCAGAGCTTCACAGTCAGCCTTTGCGAGCCGGTTCCCGCACGCCGCAAGCAGTGGTGCCGCCAAGAGCAATAGCCAGCCGCGCGCGGACAGGCCGCAGGCGAACGCACGGTTCAATCGAAGCATCTCTCTTCGATTTCTTTCGCGCTCTTTGCGACGCGCACACAAGCTAGAGCCTTCTCCGTGATGCGCTTGCCCACACAATTCCGCAACATCGAGTCCTTGACTCGGGCGCGAATGGTTTCGATCTGAGCTGGATCCACGGGCCCCGTTGACTTCGCGGCACTCTGGTATTCGAGCGTCGCGGTGCGAGTCAGGATCTCGTTGCACTCTTGTTCGGTGGCGGGTCTTCCGCACGAGATCACAGCCAAGGGTAACAGACCCAAGAGCTTTGATAAGTGGCGCATGAGTAGGCGGAACATGCCCCGTCGGGGGCGAGCAGTAAAGCCAATGCGGTTCCCGAATCCGCATTCACCGTTCGCCACGTCCCCATCGCGTCGCCTGCCGTAATGCCAAAAATGCCCGTGGGATAGCTCGTGTAGGACAATGTGGGTCATAATTTGGACGCTCGCGTGGGGGTGGCTCTAACATGAGGGCAATGTCGAGGAACCGTGCTGGGCGAGAGATCCCCCTCGTACCGGAACTGCTGCTGCAGAAGGCCAGCGTGGCGAAAACTGCCGGCCTTAGAGCCAGGTATGCGCGCCGCGGCTTGGATCAAGGTGAGAAGGTTGACCCCACCATTCGGGCGATGCTCTTGCGCCAACTGTATCTGGCCGCGATGGAACGTCGGCACTTCTCTGAAGCGCAGGATTTAGCCGATGAAATGCTCTGCCTCGCCGTCTTGCCCGATTCCGCCCACCAGGACGCCGCTCGAGCATGCCTCGGACAGAAAGACTTGGACGGCGCGGTCCATCACTTGCGACTCGCCGCACGACTTGGTCCTGCGTCGCGTCGAGCCTTTCATCTGTCGATGCTCGGTTCTCTTTTGTATTTGAACGGGCGCGCAAACGAGGCATTGCCCGTCTTGCGGCTGGCGGCGCGCTGGAGCACGACGGATAAAGCGATATGCCGCGCGCAGCTGCTGATTGCCGAAATCGAAGCCAAGGCACCAGGCGCGACGGCGCAAGAGCTTCACAGTGAACTAGCGCATCTGCGCGAAGCCATCGAGACCGCCAGCCACCATCGCGGCTACGGCCAGTTCGTGTTAGGTGAACTGTGCATGCTGCTCGGCGATTATCAGAGCGCGACGGGGTACCTCGAGGCGTTTCTTGAACGCGTCACGCAAGGGCGCGTCGCGCAACAGGCGACGTTGCTAGCCGAGATACGGCGCGCCAAGCGACATCTCACCTGGTTACGGCGGCACCGCGAAGGCTAGACCTACGACTCCCGGCATAGCGCCGGCTAGTGTCTCGGTGCTGGCCGGCGAAGCACACGAGAATCGAGAGGCTACGCCGAACACGCGCTAGGCACGATCCATGGACGCTCCGCGGCGAACACGCGCTAGGCACGATCCAGGGACGCTCCGCGGCGAACACGCGCTAGGCACGATCCAGGTGCGCGGGGACCTGTAACGGAAACGCCTCGTCGAGATAGTGCCGTACTCCGAGCATGCGCTGTGTGCGCCACAGCACCCGGACGAGTACGAGCATTTGCGTCGGGCTCAACCCGCGTGCCCAGCTTGAGAGTTTGGGTAGCGCGTTCTTTCCGGCCAACACGTTGCGACGCCAGCATTCCACGAACAGCTCGAAGAAGCGTTGGCGACCGAGTTTCGGCTCATACAGAAGGTGATGCATATCCCATTTCGACCAATCCCATTCGCGTATGCGAGATTCGAGCTGGGTGAAGAGTGGCGTTCCGGGAAGGGGAGTCAGGATGGTGTAGCCGAGGCGCGTGAGGCTCAGTCGGTCGACCATGTCCCACATGGCGTGAAACTCCGCCTCACCCCAGTCTGGATCGACCACGAAGTTACCGGTCACACCATAGCCAAAGCGCCTGGCGACCTCGAGCCCGGTTTCGACCGCGTGGATCGTCATGTCCTTAGTGAGGCCGAGGAGTTGCGCGTCCGTGGGGGCTTCGAATCCAGAGAAGATGTCGATGTTTCGCGCCAAGCCGCGCCACTCTTGGACGACTTCTGGGTGCCGCGCGACCGTGTCGAGCCGCGTTTGCACCAGGATCCAGTCCTTACGCACTCCGAGCCGCTTGAGGCGTTTGGCCAATTCCAAGCTGCGATCTGCAGGATAGAAGAACAGATCGTCAACAATGAACAGGTTCCCACCGGTATCCAGAAAATCACGCTCGACGTGGGTCAGATCGCGTTCGATCAATCGGCGCTGATGACGCAGCGAGGTCGAGCAGAAGTTGCATCGGTACGGGCAGCCGCGTGATGTTTCGACCGCCCACAATGGTTGCTTGTGGACGCACAGGTACTTGGAGCGATACGGTTCGACCAGATCACGTGCTGGCTGCACCTGCCCAGTTTCGCCCTCGACCGCCGTCGTCCCTTGCTCGAAACAGTCCGGTGTAGCCCCGAGCGATCGTCGCAGCCAAAACCCCGACGGCACCGTGCGGAGAGCTCCCGCGAGCAAGTCACGGACGAACTCGGCGAGCCCAGCCTCGGCATCTCCGAGTGCAAGCACGTCGATCGATGGGTCGAGGAAGGGACGTTGGAATAACGAGACGACATGGCCGCCCACGAGCACGGGCACGTCCCTTTGGACTGACTTTACCGCCCTCGCGGCCGCGAGCGTGGTCGGGATATCGACGGTGTGCATACAGCTAATCCCGACCAAGTCCGGCCGCAGTTCGCGCACGACGCGCTCAATGGGGGCCGAAAAACGTTGGTCAATGATGCTGACGCGGTGACCGTGGGCACGTAACGTCGCCGCGACGTATTCCAGCCCCAGCGGCTCGACTCGGAAGAACGGGCCCAATCCGAAGCGCTCATTGGGTGAGCGCGGACGAATCAGCAAGATGTTGCGCGAGAGCGTCACGAGCCGAGCCTAATTCGTACGGCGAAAGCGTCAACGGTCAGATTTGGATGGTATTGACCGCCCGCGACTCCAACTCTTCGCGCAACCGAGCGTAGATAATCGGGTTGCGTGCCGAGAGGATCTGCAGCGCCGCCAAGACGGCATTGGACGGCTCGAGCACGGTCATGACTGGCACCTTGCTCGGAGCGCGTAGCGAGGACCACACGTCCTCGGGAAATTCCTTGGCACTGGCTGGTACGGTAATCACTGGCAACGTAGACATTGCCGAGAGCGTCGGCCCGGCACCATTGCTTCGGCCAATGTACGCGATTACCACCGAGTCGGGTGTCTCTTGCGCCAGCTGTTGCAGTTTCAAGGTTGCCATGACGGGTTCCTTGTGGGCGGAACACGTCACCACGGTGACGAGGCTATCTAGACTTCCTAGCGCGCGCGTGAAGACTTCCACGTTGTCGCTGTCGGAGCCACGCCACAAGATAATCCTCTGGCTAGGGACTCGGAAATGACTAGTGATGGCTGCGACACGGCGATAGCTCGCTTCGACTTCGTTGAGCGACCCACCATCACGATAGAGTTGCTTGTCGATGTAGCGGTCGTTTTCCACGACTCGCCAAGAGTCGTTATCGATCACGTCCGCGAGGAGTAGTTGTTGTTTGGTGCTGAGTCCAAACTCGACCTTGAAGTCGACGAGTTTTCGACCTTCCAACTGCCAAGCTTTTTCGAGGTGCAAGAACGCCCGGCGAGCAATCGTTCGCATCTCTGCGAATAGCTTCCATTCCTCCGGTTGCTCGAACACTTCGCCAGTTGGAAGCGTCAGAAACGGCTCGCTCGACACGACGGCTGGATTGAGTAGCTGAATCTGATCCGAGCCATCAGTGTATCCAATCAACGGATCATCACAGGTCAGCTCGAACTGCTTCCAGCGTCGACCCTTGGTCTTCAGGTAGAACTCGACCACGAGTTTGGAGAAGAGCTGGCCTTTCCTGAGCTGCGGATTGCGTTTCAGGTAAGAGCCATGTGCCTCTCGTCGCACCACGACCTCGTACGGTAGCATTCGGCATTTCGGCGCAACGAATGACACCTCGTCGAGCCTTCGGATGAAGCCGACCGGGAGCTTGCAGTTGGCGAGGAATTCGAAAACGTTGCTAGTTGTCTGATTGGATAGGCGCGCTTTGCCACTGATGATGTCGTGCTTCTTTCCATCACCCGCCGTGATGTCATCCTTCGAAACCAAGATGACTTGATCGCTGTTCTCGGGATCTTGATAGATCCACTTGGTCTTGCCTTGCGTGATGAGTTCAGTGGGTTGGCGGCTAAAGGTGGATTCGGGGGATTGGGCGTTCATGACAGTTGGCCGTTGTGAGAATCCAGATCGCTACTCAGTGGTGGAATGCAGCGAAGCCTTGCGTCCATTCAGCACGACCGAGTTGCTCGTGACCGAGACCGGCGTAGTGCCGCCTGAGGCAGGGATTCGAGGCAAGTCCGCCAACTAGCGTCACCCAGCAGATTCGTCAAAGTGCATTCGCACCGCCCATTCGTGATGCTCTGGCCTGGAATCCGGCCGGAGCCACCACTGCGCGGCATGCTCAAGGTTCAACCTGGAGCGGTACTCCGCTGCTTCTCCAGGCTTGCGGCTTCATTGCGGTCGAGCCGCATCACTTAGGTGAAGGTGCGTGGTCCTTGCCTACTCCCCCCGACCAAGGGGATCGAAGAGATTAGCGCCGCGCAAACACACTCGGGATGGATAGTGTCGAGGGCCCGAGCCCCGTTCGAAGAGCTACTACTTGAGCCCTGCTCGCCCGATGAAGCCGATACACTGACGACGTGGTTTTCACAGAATGCTGCGCGCCGTCATCACCCAACACCTCTTCGATGTACGTGCGTTGGGGCTCGTGACGCAGCTCTTCCACCAAGATGGGTGGCTCTTGCCACCTCTGCGGTGCGCACAAGGCACGGAGTGCCGTGACTGACTACCAGTCGAATCGCTTGCGTAAGGCAACGCGGCAACGTCGAACCGCCAGAGCATGGATACGGGGAGTGACCGA
>JBLNFG010001120.1:0-4891 GCA_050263495.1 Myxococcales bacterium
CGCGTGGCTCGGAGACGAAGTCGCGTGGCTCGGAGACGAAGGCGTCGTATGGATGGGATTGCGTGCGACAGCGATCGTCGTCGGGACTTCGTCGTCCGTCCCTAGGCCATGCTTGCCACGCGTTTCGCCCTCTTTAATGGAGGTTGGAAATGGGCGTTCGTCGTCCGTGGTACTCGTAAGCTCAGGGTTCGGCTGGTCGTGGATCGCTGCTTTCTTCGCTGAATCCTCGTTAATTCCAACGGACGATACCCGAGCCCGTGCCCGAGGTGGCGCGTGCGCTGGTCGAGTGGGCGATGAGGCAGTTACGGCGGGGATCTCATGGGCGGGTCGCGTTGGCATTGCCGCGACGGGCGCGGGCACGTCTTGGGGCGCGGGGCGTGTGGGTGCGGATGCGGATGCTATTGCCGCTGGTGCGTCGCACGCTGATCGGCTTGACGAAGAGGCCGCCAGGGGTGCTTCCTCGGCGAGTTCCGCCTCATGGTTACCCACCTCCCAACTGGACTCGGAGGGTTGTTCCTCATTGCTCCAAGTGGGAAGCTTGGGTGTTCCCAGTGCAGTCGAAGCTGGAGAGACGTCCAAATTGACAACTTCGCCCGGATCAGCTGGATCACTCGAGCCCTCTGCGGCGGCATTGGGCGCACCAGTCGCGACGAGTGGCGGGTCCGGCTCGAATGGGTGCAGTGAAGCGAGGACGTCCTCAAGTTCAAAGTCCAGATCGCCTAGCTCCCGACCGATTTCTCCAAGAGGCGCACTTCTACCGATCGTTGGCAAAGCGGCATCTGCGCGCGAATCCTTCACGCCTTTGACGTCTTCAGGTTTAGGGGAGGGGTGATCCGAATCAGTCATCGCTTATCGTACCGAAAGTCCAAGCTTGTCCTTGAGCTGGAGATACTGGGGAGAGATCACGAAGGACAGCAGCCTAGCCGTTCGTTCTCGGAGTTCTCGCGTCTCTGGCGGGCGTCCACGTTGTCCTGTGAGGTGTGCCAAGACGTGTGAGACATCACCTGTTGCCAAAGCGGCGGCTCGATCCTGACTACTGAGGGCTGCAACCACCCAATCGGCGACCACTGCGTCCGTCTGGCAATCGCTTTGGATTGCAGCCGCGCGGTCGGCGAGGTTCTTCTTGAGTCGGCGCGGAACCGTGGACGACAGCGCACGAACGAACTCGTCCAGCATCGCGTATGGCGCGGCAACAATAGGAAACCCACCGACCTGACACGCGGCTACGACCAGTGCGACCACCTCTGCGGGGCTGCGATGGCGCAGCAAACCGGTGCCCTTACGCAGCAAGAAAAGTTCGCGCGCTACCGCTTGGCGGCCTCTAGCGTCGAGCGGGGCAGGCAAATTCGATGCGGCGACGATGCTAGGTCGTTCTGCCGGCACTGCGATTACATCCCCAACGACACGATCGGTTACGTACAGATCGAAGTCTTTGATCCCGAATGCGCCACCCCAAGCAACGATCTCGTTTCGAAGCGGCAAGCCCGCGCGCGGATCGATCCGCTGCTTCTTGCCGACGCTGAGTACCTGCAAGCTTGGGCCCAAAGCTTCGGCAAACACCTCTGAGAAGTCGCGAAACAGGTCGGCGACGGGACCAACGTCACTGGGGTCACAGATCTCCTGCAACGTTGCGTCGTCAATGGCCATGGCGGGCACATTGGCGACTCGACCCTCGAGCAAGAATAGCTCGCGATCTATTTCGACGCTGCCGTGGCCGAGCGTCAAGATCGCTCCGAGGCAGGCTTGGCGAACACGCGTGTCGTCGAAGTAGTCGGCGATCTGCGCCAACCGTGCCAAGCTCGACGTGTCCAAGGGGTTTTCCAGTAGTTCCGCCCGCAGATGGTCTTCGGCAATTTCTAACCACCGCTCGGAGCGACCACGGTCGAAGCACCCGGTCAGTATCAGGTCGACCGCTTCAGCGTCTCCTGGAACCTCCTTCAGTAGGCGGTCCACGGCGCGAGCTGCACGCGCCGGCTCTAGTCGGTGGTCGCGATAGAGCACCATCGCGAGCCGGGCGGCGTCCGCGCGCCCGCTCGAGTTGGCGCGCTCTTCCATGAGGATCTCGAGTACTTCCGTGGCGAGGGCATGCGCATTGACACGGATTGCAAGTGCCGCGAGCCGCTCCCGCAGCGCTTCGGTTGAATGGCCCTCCCGATGCAGTTCGACCAGGATGTCCTTGGCGAACGACGGCCGGTTCAGCTTCTTGTCAAACAAATCAGCGGCCGCGAGCCCGCCCATCAACCGCTGCTTGACTGGGGCATCGGTTTGGCGAGCGAGCTGCGCGAGATACCGGGCAGCATCATCGTAGCGGCCAAGCCCAATGTTGATCTCCCCAGAGAGGGCTAGCGCGCCGACGTGCTTCGGATCGATCGCACTTACCGCCTCGAGCGCGGCAAGTGCGCCTTCACGATCCCCAAGGCCGCGCATGGTGCGCGCTCGCTCCCAATGTAACATCAGTCGCTCGTCCGAAGACTTTGCGTGTGGCAGACGTACGGCGATTAATCCCAGCAGAGCTTCGGCGTCCTGTGAGTCCCGAACCAAGCGGAACAGTCGAAAAAAAGCCTGATCTCGAGTGACATCGAGTTCGACCGATTTCTTTAACGCCGCGAGCCCGCGAGCGGAGTCAGAGAGTCGATCCAGTAGGAGCGTCGCAGCCCGTTCCCACTCCGTCGCCGCTTCCACCGGGTCAGACAGCAGATCTCCAAGCGCTGCGCATGCTTGTGCCAGGAGAGCGTCGTCTTCGATCAGTTCGGCGAGCAAACGTAATCCTAGCCATCCCGGAATGAATCGCGGCTGCGTCTCCACCAACTCCGTAAGAACGCTGCGTGCTTGCTCGTGCTCACCGGCCGCAATTCGATTCAGCGCTAAGCAAGCGTTGAGCGGGGCTAGCGTCGTTGCTCCGACCAGCTCACCCGATTCTTCAATCGCCGCTGCACGCCGACGGGGATCGCTGCCGGGAAGCGCGGTTTCCAAGTTCGCGAGGCGCGCCGCTGCCGAGGTGGATGGTACTAGCTGCAATCCCTCGGCACGGCTGAGGAACCGTTGGATTTGAGCGGACACGCGGAGTGGCTCGGCATCCTTGTTACTGAGATGCGAGGCTAGCTGTTCGCGCGCCTCCGCCTCTTCGCCATAAGCCCCACATTGATGTGCCGCGAGAAACCACTCAAGCTGAGCTGCCGCGGATGAATCGAGCTTGGCCCAAGCGCGTGCCCTCTCCAACCGTTCAGGCGGACTCCCGTCGGGGCCTTCGAGATACGCTAGCGCTGCTCGAGCGGCGGCAAGCGAGTCTGGTATCGCTGTTGATACGGGCTCATCCGGAACCGCGACGCTTCGCATCAAGGCTGCGGCGAGCTCTAGCCCGTCATGCGCGGGTTCCCTCGGAAAATCCTCGGCAGCCGGCACGGCGACACCCCATTCACCTCGTGCCAATGACAGGCCGACGTGCTCTAGAGCCCGACGAATAGGCGACCCCGTTTCGCTTGCGGCCTCCATCACGCGATCGGCAAGCCGGGGGGAGCGATCGCTGAGTTGCCGCAGCGCCCAGCGCGACAGCGCCTGGACTGCCTCAGGATGGTTCTCTGCCGCGAGATCGAGCAAGTCCGAGACGTGGGCCGTCACACCGCTTCTGAGGCCAAGTAATGCTCCTTCGAGCGCCAACGTGGAACGTAGACCCGCATCGCTCTGTGCCGCGGCCGATTGCAGCAAAATCGCTGCCGCTTGGTCTGCATGACCAGAACGCTCTGCCACCACAGTGCGAGCGGCACACAGCATCAAGTCGCTGGGGTCCACCCTCGCGAGTTCGTCGAGCTCCTTGGCAGCGCCTGCTAGGTCGTCGCGCATCAGGCTATCTACGACTGAGCCGAGGCGCAGAGCGTTCTGCAATTCTGGGGAGGAGGTATGGTTTTGCAGGCGCGACCACGAAAATGCCGTCAGCGCATGGGGCTGCTCGGTCGAGCCCAACTTGCGACGTAGGCAATTACCCAGTGTTGCGTCGAGCAAGTTGCCCAATAATCCCGCATCCGGGTTATCGGCGATGTCATGCGCAATCCGTAACGCTTGCTCGTCATCACCAGCCTGTAGCCGTGTACGCAGCATCTCCAGCGATAGATCGAGTCGTTCGATGCTGTTGGCGCTTCCGTCGCGTTGGGCTTGGGTAGCTTCGAGATACCAATCCAAATCACCAGCCCAGATAGCTAGGAGTCGGTTGGCTTGCCGCGCCGATTCCGGACTAAGTCCATGCAGTGATGACTGGCTCACTGCGGCTTTGCTCGAGCTAACGTCTCTTACGAACAAAGCCCAGACTGCGGCTGCTGCCAACAGCCACTCGGCTTTGGCTCGCTCAGACTCGAAGCATTCGGTGGTGGCTTCGAGCGCGGAAGCAAGATAAAGCCCGTCCTCCTTCTGGATTGCGAGTTGGACGTCAAACGCGCGTAAGGCGAGCGAGTGCGGTGCGACTTCCAAGCCTTCGGTAACGCACTTTCTAGCTCCCGAGGTGTCGCCCAACTGCCATCGCCGAAAGGCCAGCTGCAACCACAGCCACGCTGCGACGCTGCCGCCTTCGGCTCGCGCCAGACTCTCACCAAGGGTTGCATATCGCTCCCAATCTTCGAACCGCTCGGCATGGACAAACGCGAGATAGGCCAGCAGCCGCTCCTCCGGCAGGTGTGTCTCCGCATCGGCGCGATAGCGGCTGGCGCTTTCCGCGTCCCCGAGCTGCATGAACACGAGACTGGCTAGAGCCTGAAGGCAGCCCAGAAACACCTCTGTGCGATGGTGGCGGAACACTCCCAGGGCGTCGCCAGCGTCACCGTCGACCAAGGCGCGACCAACCAGACGGATGCGTTGCTCGAGTGTCTTGGCGTACAGGTTGCTACGTTCGTTCGAGAGCGCC
>JBLNFG010001121.1:0-4483 GCA_050263495.1 Myxococcales bacterium
TACTTGCCGAGGTTGACGCATTCGCAGCGGCCTTTTCTGCCGACAAAGGCTCGCCATATTGCCACGTTGGGATTGCCGCACGAGAGTCGCAGCCGCATTCGATGCTGGAGGACCCGTGAAAAAGCAGCCTGGAAACCTTCGCGGTGCGGAATTGGCTCCCGTCAAGGATAGGACCGCGAGGGCAGCAACCATGGTTCGCGTTGGTGCCCCCAACCGTCAACCTACAATGGAGAATGTCGATTGGTGAACGGAGCTAAGCAGTTTTTTTGGGTTTGGTGCGGCGCAATGACGACAGGGTGCGTGTACGGTGGCTTCGAGCGGGGTGGTGATTCACCAGCAGCTACACCAGACGCGGGCGGTGCCGCGGGTACGGCGGGAGCCGCAGCATACGCGGGCGCCAGTGGTCGAGCGGCAGCGGCGGGGCGCGGCGGGTACGACGCGTCAATGGGTACATCAGGCTTCGGTGGGCAAGTATCAGTAGCAGTGGTGAGCGCAGGGAGCGGCGCGGCGGGGACAGCAGGTGAGACATGGGCTTCCGCCACGGAAAGCACCAATCTCAGACGGGACGCTGGCGCGGCAGGAACCACCGGAGCGACTGGAACAGCTGGAGCCGTAGGAGACTAGCGCTGCGATCGATCGCGCTTGAACGCGCGACGCCGGGAGTTCCGGCTCAGACTCACTCCGCGAGGATCTCGAGCAGCGGCGGCACGCTGACGAGCAATTCGTGTGCGGCCATTCGCTGAGCAAACAGCACGAGTGCCCCTTTCGACCCGGCACGAGCGGAGAAAGGAGCGACGCCTCCAGCCAACACCTGGGGCGCGTAGAGGAACTCTCCGGTTCCAAACGTCTGATGCACCCGGCCGCTCTCATCGACCAGCTCTATCTCGCCGCCACCAATAATATGCATGCCTGGCACGGGCTTGCCCGCAGCGCACATCTGTTCCCCTGGCATCAGGGTTCGGATCTCACATCTCGAGGTAACGATTGAGCGCAGGCTGTCGTCCAACCGATCTCCGAGTGGACCAAGACACGCGCCAGCCAAAGCCTGAAATCCATCCGCTAATAGCTTCAGATCGTCGGCCACCCACGGGCAGTCTCTCGTCGCCTCAGCGACGGCCTGCGCATCCCAGGTCGCCACGACAACTTGATCCTGCCCAGCAACGACACGCAG
The DNA here is from genome assembly GCA_050263495.1 of Myxococcales bacterium. Lineage (GTDB taxonomy): Bacteria > Myxococcota_A > Polyangia > Polyangiales > Polyangiaceae > FEN-1139. Next base: position 1,172 of record JBLNFG010001121.1, read on the forward strand.
CATCAGCCCGTCGCTCAGTGTGCCTTCCGTAAAGACCACCTCACCGACAACTGCAGTCGCGCATGTGGTGTCCGCAATCGCTGGCATGAGTGCGACCCAACCCTCGAGTACCAACGCCACGGAGAAGAAGCTCGCCTCTTCTCCAGCCGCCAAGGTTTCGAAATGGGCCGTTTCGGCAAGCATACGAAGCGCCGACGAAGGCAAGTCCGCAAAACCGCGCACGTCCGAAAGTCGAATTCCAGAGAGGACTACGGGTTCTTCGACTTGTTCATTCGGAGCTTGTGATTGGTAATCGGGAGCGGCTGAAACGGGGGGGAGCGAGGCGGGCGGCTCTTCCGTCTGCTCCGGGGCAGGCACATCTGGAAAGTCCTGCGCCGAAAACTCGTGAGCGGGTCGCTCTTCGGGTACAGAATTTTCTAAGGTCTTGGCTTCTTCCTCGAAGCGGTACGAGAAGCGCCGAGCGTCGTCTCGCGCATCGCTAAAGTAAGCGTCGCGCGGGCTCTCGCCTGGTGGGAGTGAATGGTACTCGGCTGGTGGTGGACGAGAAAGACTTGGGCTAGAGACCGTTGGAAGGTCTTCTGGTTCGAGGCTTCGTGCTGAGGGTGGAGGCACGCTCACGGGTGAAGCGACCTCCATCTGCTTCACGGTGGGCGAATCGCTGTAAGGGCGATTCGAGTTCAGGCGCGGGGATGGTTCAGTCTCCGGCCTACTCGAATCACGCTCGGCCGGTGGCAGCGAGCTTGTCAGTGCATAGGAAAGCGTCCGTTTTGGCATGCGCGGCTCAAACGGCGGCGCAGCAGAAGCTCGCGCAGGCACAGGTGGCCGCGACGAACGCTCAGGTACACGCGGCGGAGTGCGAACCGTCCGACGTGTGTCGGATACGGCTGGCGGCAGCGAAGCCGCAAGGCGTGAGCCGACAGACCTGCGGCTGGGGCTGGCCGATGGGCGACTGGCGGGGTTCGAAGCCGTGAATGGACCACGACTACTGCGCGTGCTCTCGGATTCTAGTAGTTCGTCATCTTCGACGGTCGTGATGCTGTCGGGTCCCTTGCTTGGCGCCGGGGGCTGGATGCTTTCGGAGATTTCGAGCGGCTCGAGATCTTCCAGCACCTGTTCGGGCAGGACCTCTTCGACCTCAACCCCAGGTGAGCCGTCATCATCGTCGGCTACGTAACGCCCGCTCGGGGGTACCGCTTCGAACGACGGCAGTGCAGGCTGTGGCGGTAAATGGGAAGGGCCCTGAGCACGCGGCCACTGGGCTCCGGGAGGTGCACTGCTATTCCCGATCTCCAACGGAAAACTGGGCAACGATGAAGAGACGTTCGTCGCGCTCCACTCAGGAGCACGCGACGGTCCGGGAGAAGGTGCGGTAGACCGCGGCACAGCAGACGGGGGCCTCGGCGAATCAACCGAGAACGCTGGAAGTCCGCTTTGGGCGAACGAGGCCGACGGCTCCAATGCGAACGCTGGCAGTGCTTCGGAGCGGTTCGTTTGCCGGCGCACGTCTCGGGCCGTAGCAGAGGAGGGAGGACCACTCTCGGATTCGATGGCCCGCAGTTCCTCTTCAGTTAACTCCCCCAAACCCGCCTCTATCGAAACATCGACGGGTGGCCGAGGCGAGCTCGGTGGCAAGGGCAAAGATCGACCACGCCGCGGCGGTGGGCCCGGAAGTGAGCCAGCGCTCCTCGCTGGGAAAGATCCCAATCCCGGCAGCGGCTGTGACGATGGACTCGGCGCCGGAAACGATGGCTGGATCGCCGGTTGAGGCGCCGTAGACGGCGGCAAGCTTGGCGCTGCCCCAGGAATTCGCGAGAGCTGTTTCTCGAGTCGGGTCGCCATCGCGTTCAGATCCGCGGCTCGAGACCATTTGGCCCCTTCGATCGCGGACTCAGCAGCGCGCCGCAACCACACAATGGCGTCCTGGCACGCACCCCGACCCCATTGGACCGCGGCAGTCTGCAGTGCCCAGCTGACGTCGTCGTCGTCTTCTGGCAGCGGCTTCGGTATCGCCGTGTTGGGCAGCTGCGAACTACTCATCGGATCCACCTCTTATCATAACGATCCTTTGTCGGCCGAGGAAAAACCCTGCAAAGGTGACCAGTTGGCGTGGGAAGCCATCGGAACTGCAACGAATACAGGGGGCCTATCTACTTCCAGCTCAGTGCGGCAAGATAAGGACCTCGCGATCCTTTGCTCCGTTGGGGGGCCCCACCATGCCTCTGCGTTCCATTGCCTCGACGATTTTCGCAGCACGATTGTACCCGATAGTCATTTTGCGCTGGAGCCATGAGGTGGAGCAGCGTTGGGTCTCTGCGACGATGCGCACCGCCTCTTCGAACCGCGCATCCATCGCCTCTTCCTCATCGGCCTCGTCCTCCTCGGACGCCTGAAGGATCACATCATGATACTGCGGTTGTCCTTGGGTACGAATGTAGTCGGTGAGACTTGAGACTTCGTCTTCACTGATGAACGGGCATTGCACCCGACGCACGTCGTTGCCGCCATTCACTTTGACCAGCATGTCACCGCGACCGAGCAGCATCTCTGCGCCCTGTTCGTCCAGAATCGTGCGACTGTCGACCTTCTGCGCCACGAGGAAAGCGATCCTGGATGGGAAGTTCGCCTTGATCATGCCGGTGATGACGTCGACACTGGGTCGCTGCGTCGCGAGCATTACGTGCAAGCCAGCGGCTCGGGCCTTCTGGGCCAGACGCGCGACGGACGCCTCAACTTCCTTGCCCTGTTGCATCATGAGATCGGCGAATTCGTCAATCACGATGACGATGTACGGCAACTTGCCCGGCATGTTCACTCCATCGGAGATCGCATCACCTGCCGGGACGGCGATGACGGCGCCGTCTTGAGTGAGGGCATCGACGGTTGCACGGGGCGGTGGAGGCAACTCGCCAGAGGTAACCCGTTCTACCCAACGATTATAGGTGCCGACGTTCTTGGTGCCAGCGGTTGCAAAGAGTTGGTAGCGGCGCTCCATTTCGTCGACCGCCCACTTCAGAGCCTGATTGGCTTGCTTCATATCAGTCACGACTGGAAGCAGCAGGTGCGGAATCCGATCGAACGGCGCGAGTTCCACGACTTTCGGATCGATCATCAGCAGACGCAGCTCGTCGGGAGTTCTGCGAAACAATAGGCTCGCCAACATGACGTTCAAGCCAACACTCTTGCCGGCGCCGGTTGCCCCGGCGACGATTACGTGCGGCAGACTGGCAAGATCGGCATAGTACGGCGCGCCCACGATGTCTCGTCCCAAGACGACTGGTAGAGGCACCTTATCGGATAGGGCAGCGAAGCGCG
>JBLNFG010001122.1:0-9678 GCA_050263495.1 Myxococcales bacterium
GGCGAAGCATCCGAGAGCGGCGGTTCCGACGGCAGCGCTTCTGAGGGCGGCACTAGCACGCGCGTCGGCGGCGCGGGTGCGGCAGAGAACGCGACGGGCGGAAGAGCTTCAACGCGCGCTAGCGGAGGACGTTCGAGCACACCACTGAACACGGGCGGCAACGCTTCGGGCAGCAAGGCTATTGGAGGAAATTCTGCGGGCTCGACAAGCTCTCGCTCGACCAACACGTCGGGCGGCGTTGCGTCAACGAGCGGAGTGTCGGCGGGTGGCGCTGCAACCAGTCGCACTTCCAACACGCGCGTCACAACCGGTGGCGCAAGACCGACAACTGCCACGGGCGGCGCGACCTCTAGCACGAACGGGAGCTGCGCTGGTCCGAAGCCGGACACGCAGAGCAAGAACCCACTGTTCACGGACGTGTACACGGCCGATCCGTCGGCAATGGTGCACAACTGCACGTTCTATGTCCATTGCGGTCACGACGAAGGCGCGGGCAACGGCTTCGTGATGAACAACTGGTTCATTCTGAAGTCGACCGACATGGTCAATTGGACGCGCATCGATCGAGCCTTGACGCTCGGCGCGTTCAAGTGGGCAAACGCCAATGCTTGGGCCGGGCAAATGATCACCAAGGGCGGGAAGTTCTATTGGTTCGTGCCCGTCAACAAGACGGGCAGTTGTCCCACCAATTGTGGAATGGCGATCGGCGTCGCTGTTGGGGACAGCCCCGAAGGGCCCTTCACCGACTACCTCGGCAAGCCGCTCATCGACGACATCCTGGAAATGGCCAACTGGGGTTACACGGTTGACAGCGACACTCCATTTACAATCGACCCCACAGTATTCGTGGATGACGACGGACAGGTGTATCTACAGTACGGCGGGTTCGGGAGGCTGAGTGGGGTCAAGCTGACCCTTGACGGAAACAACGTGTCCCTAAGCGGCAAGATCGTGAACGTGACTGGGCTCACGGGTTTCTTTGAAGCACCATTCCTAACGAAGATTCGCGGCACCTATTACAACGTGTACGCCCGCGACTCGAACCCGGCCAAGATCGACTATGCCACGGCAAACAACCCGATGGGGCCCTTCACCTATCGCGGCAGAATCCTCGATTCATTGCCGACCAACTCCACGGACGCAGCGACGAGCCATCCCGCTATCGCGGAACTCGCTGGACAATGGTACCTCGTGTACCATCTCAGCAATGGTCCAAACGGTGGTGGAACGTATCACCGAATGGTTGCCGTCGATAAACTAACGATCGCTGCGGACGGCACTATTGCCAAGATTGTCCCAACCTCAGGGATGGCGTTCTAGCGGCCGTCGATGTTCGGCGCGCGACGCACTGGACATCGTTCTAGAAAATTCCACTTGAAGTTCAGAGCAGAAGAGTCAGGAGAGTGCACTCCGCTCGAGCGCTGAAGATCGACTCCCCTTGATGCGATTAGCGGTAAGATGCTTTCGATGCACGCGCGCCGCACCGCTCCAGTCGCGACCTCGGGTCGGGTTCTTCACTGGATAGTGGTGGCAATCGTCGGCAATATCCCGAGTTGTGGTGGGCGAACCTCTCTGCACGAGCAGGCTGAGACGCTGAAGATCGCGACAGGGGGAAGCGACCAAGAACGGGGAAACGACGGCACTGGTGCAACGGAAGTGTTGGTGAGCTCGGCTGAGCCAAGCGGTGGCGGTTCCGCCGCGTCGGTCCGCGTCACAACATCGTATGGCTCGGCCACAACTCGACTCGATCCTGCATCTGGCGTGGGCGGTATCAATGGCAAGGGCGGAGCCTCGTTCACTGGAGGCACGACTCACCACGTCTCGGCCGTGGTCCTGGGCTATAGCCACACCTGCTCCCTAATTGACGGTGCGGTGTATTGTTGGGGGCGTAACGACGAAGGACAGCTCGGGATTGGCTCGCGAACGGACGCTTCTAGGCCAACTCGGGTGGGACTCTTCTCTGGCGGCGTGACCGCGCTTGCTGCTGCGGGGAATCATACCTGCGCATTGCTCAACCAACACGTGTACTGTTGGGGGCAGAACCGACTCGGCGAGCTCGGGATCGGGACCACTACTTCCAGTGACGTTCCGGTAGCTATTGAGAGCCTTCACGACGTGAACGCAGTCTCCGCCGGTGTTCGTGCTTCCTGCGCGGCGGGGGCCGGTTCGGCGTACTGCTGGGGCGCGCTCTTCCTCGAGACAGACGACCGTACGACGTCCAGAAGCCTTGTCCCGATCGAGATTGTGCCTCTTCCTGAACCGGCGACGACCCTTGTCAGTGGCTCGACGCACACGTGCATCTTGATAGACGGCAGAGTCCGCTGCTGGGGTCGTAACCGAGACGGGCAGCTGGGCGACGGCACGACCCAAGACAGCTCGGCGGGGGTCCAAGTAGTCGGATTAGAATCAGCTGTCACGGCCATCGCGGCGGGCGTTTCGCATAGCTGCGCAGCCGTCAATGGGAGCGCGCGCTGTTGGGGACTCAACAGCAATGGTCAACTCGGTGACGGCTCGACAGAATCGAGTGCGATCCCAGTTCAGGTGCGCGGCCTTACGGCAGGGGTCACTGCTCTGGACGCAAGCGCGATCAGTACCTGCGGCGTTCGCGATGGCACGATGTGGTGCTGGGGAGGAAATGGCCACGGGCAACTCGGCAACCGCACGACTGTTTCGAGTAGTATCCCGGTTCAAGTGCAAGGTCTTAATGGCCCAGTCACCGCAATAGGCACCAGCGGCGAGCACACGTGCGCGGTCCTCCAGTCGAGATGGATCTACTGTTGGGGCGCAAACGACTTTGGTCAGCTCGGCGACGGCACGACCACGAACAGTCTCGTCCCGGTGCTATCGGGCCCGTTCTGATCTAACCTTGTCGGGACTGGTCAGAATCTCGGTACTTGCCGACGCGCTCGAGGCCGGCGCTGTCGCTGTACTTGCCGACGTGCTCGCGGCCGGTGTTGTCGCCGTGTTTGCCGACGCGCTCGAGGCCGGCGCTGTCGCTGTATTTGCCGACGCGCTCGAGGCTGGCGTTGTCGCCGTGTTTGCCGACGCGCTCAGTCGAACCATCCTTTGGCCCGACACATCCGGTGGTGTGCCCTGCCCCGGCTTCGCAAGCGTTGAAGGCACGTGAAGCCGTTCCTCCGCCGATATGCCGACATCGTTATCGTGAGCGGAGCCGGACACTGTCGCTGGACGATAGGCGCGTCCTGGGGCAGCGAGCCTTGTTCGGGCTCCCAGATTCGAAGACTTTTGGGGATTCACTGCCGGCACTGCGTTGCTTGCAGCCAGACTGGGTTTCGGCTCGACGCGCTCTGACGGCAACGCCTGCACGAGCGAATCGCCTTTCAGTTCCGCGCGCGTGGAGATCCGTTGATCCGAAGCGGCTGCCAAGGTGGGCTTCCCATGCGTGCTTGGATTATTGTCGCGGAAGTTGGGACCGATGAGTGCGACCACTGCCGTGGCGAGTGCTGCGTATGCCACCCAGTTTTGCCTCACCGACGACAACCACTCCGGGGCGGAAGACCCTTCACTGGCATTGAGTGCGACAGGAGCGGTCGAGAATGGCGGCAAATCTGCCAAATGCACGCCCGCAGGGGAAGGCTTCTCGTTGATCTCTGGTTCGTCCAGGAGCGTTGGCAGCGGCGGCGGAGGAAACGCCAGCTGAGAGATTCTCGTAACTTCTGGCAGCTCGGGCACGGGCTGCCCAAGGATGACACTGCAGCGTTCCACCGCGCCGCGAGCCGCACTGGATGCAAACGGGCTCAACGCGGCCGCCAGCTCCGTCACGCTTGGATACCGAAGATCGGGGTCCTTTTCCAGGCAGCGTTGGATAATGAGATCGATCTCTGCCGGAACGCCGGGTGCGTGCGTCCGGATCGACGGCGCGGGACGCTCCAAGACGACCGCGCAGATCTGCATGAGAGTCGGTGCGTTGAAGGCGTGTTCACCGGCCAAGAGTTCATATAGGACGCAACCCAAAGACCACACATCGGTGCGCGCGTCGATATTCGGATCGGCTCGAATCTGTTCCGGCGACATATACGAGGGTGAGCCGAGTGCAGTAATCGTGCGAAATGGCGAAAGCTCGGCGTCCGCGCCGGTGTGGTTCAATTGCAGCTTCGAGATCCCGAAGTCCAAGATCTTGATGATGTCCGGGCCGTGCGGTTGACGCGCCAAGAACAGATTGTCTGGTTTGACGTCGCGATGGAGAACATCGCGCGCGTGTGCGGCAGCCAAGCCCTCGCACGCTTCCAACAGATAGTTCACGGCCGTTTCCGTTGGAAGCGGCCCTTTTTCCTGAAGAACTTGGTTCAGGTCGCGCCCAACCAATAGATCCATCACGATGAATGGGCCGTGTTCGGGCGTTGTACAAACATCGAGCACGCGCGTGACGTGCGGATTTTGAATCTTCGAGGCGAGCCGGGCCTCGGTCATGAACCGATGCACCGCTTCCCCGTTCGACACAAACTCCGGGCGCAGGAACTTGAGTGCCACTGGTTCGTCCAACCCAGTGTTCACGGCGGAGATTACATAACCAATTCCTCCAGTCCCAATAACGCTCTTGATCTGATATTTGTCCAGCAACAATTGGCCAACAGAGAAGGGGGGAACAAAGTTCTCATCTGTTTCAGTAACAGGCACAACACTGTGTCGACACGGCTCGGGCGGAAGGATCGGATCAGTGCTCATGGTTGTTTCCTTGCGGGTCACTGGATATCCCGTGGACTCCCTCGTGGCGCCCGTCTAGCGCTGACGCTGGAGTGCCGCAAGCACGAAGCCCGTTCCATGCTACTCACTGCACCGAAACCACAGAGCGGACGTTCGTACGACGTGTGATACAGTAACAATTTCATTGCCCAAACCTCGATGCTCGATTGCGCAAGAACGTTGTTGGTGGCTGCAGTTCGTGGCTAAGAATTGCGTATCGAGCGTCAATGATTGTCCGATTGCCGAAAGTTCACTACGAAATCGTCAACTTACGTGAGGGTGGCCCAAACCCTCGCCTGGTTGTGTGAGCACCTGGTTCGACCATTTCGTAGGTGCACTTCAGTAACAATCGCGACACGCGAAAGTTTCACAAACGTGAAGTTCCCGTACTCATCTTCGCATTGCTGGGCGGAGACACAACTCTGGCTGGCGATCGAACACGCACCACCGCACGACTGCAACACCGCAACCCAGTCGCAGACGGGACGCGGAGCCGCTCGCGCCAACGTACAGCAGACACAGCGACACGGCCCAGCGCATTCGGGACACCCTACCGTTCTCCGCCACGATCTCATCGTTACCATTGGTTGCGTTCACATGTCGTCCGCTCGCCAACGTACTGGCCACAGCCAAACCACCCCTTGTGACCAGGAGGCTTGGCTCGTCGAGGTTTATGAGACGCGCCCCAACGTGCGCCACCGCACCACATGAAACCCGGGCCGATCCCGCGTCGCTGCCGGCTGAGCAGAGCCACCCCGAATCGGCTACAGAGGTTCGGCGGGAAGCGCTCCGGGCATCGGGCCACCCCTGCTTCCGGCAATGTGGACGACTGTAAGAGGCAGACCGTTGCCGGTAACCAGCATTGGCTATCGGGAGCAAGAGTCCGTGCCGTTGTGACGCTAGTGCTCCCGGCGATAGCTGCGGCCGTCGCTTCGGAGATTGCTGTCAATGCGCATCCTTATTGATCCACCTACTCCGTCTAGAGCTAATAGCAGCGAGGACGAACGTGCGAAGGACGGCGAGGCTCTGCGGGTGCAGACCCATCCGTTCAGGCAAGACGAGGTCCCAAACGAGGGCTCGGTGGAGCAGAGACGTCGACTTCCCGATCAGGAAGCACATCCGCGGCGTACAGCGGTCGGCGTCTTACTGAACTACACGAGTTTCTTCAGCGAAGGGCTCGAGGGGCGGCTGAGGCGTGCCTTCGATAGTGACTGCGCTCGACGTGACTGGGACTTGTATCTCATCTACGGCCGTGCCCTCGAAGAGCCGGATCCGAGTTGCCCAGCCTATAATGCCGTCTTCGAGCTCATTCATCCTGCAAGGATCGATGCCGTGATCCTTGTCTCCAATCTTTTGGCGGGTTGTTGCGGAGTGGATCGGCTGAACGAGTACGCGGAGCGTTACGCTCGGTTTCCACGTTGCAGCATCGGGATGCTCCTACCTAGCCTACCGAGCCTCGACGTCGATAATCGGCCGGGAATGGAGGCCTTGGTAGAGCATCTCGTGACGGCGCACGGCTACCAACGTTTCGCATTCATGGCAGGGCAGTCTAATCACCCTCACTCGAAGATGCGCCTGCAGGTCTGTGAAGAAGTCTTGGCGCGACACGGCCTTGCCATTGACCCAGAGCTAATTGTCTACGGCGACTTCATGACGCATGCCGCCGAAGTGGCCATGGACGAACTACTCGCCCGGCGTGGTGACTTCGAAGTCGTGGTGGCTGCGAATGACGCCATGGCGTTGGGTGTGATTGCTTCGTTAAGCAAACATGGCCGTTCCGTGCCCGACGATTGCGCAGTGACCGGATTCGACGATCTGATTCACGCGCGCCTCGGTAATCCACCCATGACGACGGTGTCGCAACCGGTCGAGATGCTCGCGCGAAGCGCCCTGAATCTGGTTCAGGCCCAGCTAACGGGAGCAGAGGTCCCCGCACTGACACGTGTTGCGGGTGAGCTGTTCGTCCGCAACTCGTGCGGATGTTCTCGCGTGTCGAGCGGCACACCTTCCATTCGGGCGCACTCTGAAGAATCGGCAGTAGAGCACCTCAGGCGCGCCTGGGGGCGTATTCAGGCGCAGATCGAGGACCTATTGGGCGAGTCGCGCTCCGCTGAGGGGCGAACAAGTGAGCGTGTGCTTAGGGCATTGGAGTTGGAGCTCTCGGGAGAGGGCCCCGCTTTAGTCGCCCTGACACGAGAGCTACTGGGACTGGTACGCGACGATCCAGAGCACTTTCGCGCTTGGTACGCAGTAGTGGAAGCACTAGAGGCGGAGTTCGAGCCCTACACCAGCAAAGCATTGGAGGCCGTCTGGCGCGGGGTTCAGCGTGAGCTTGTTCATGCCCTGACCGCGAGCCATCTACAGCAACAGATGGCAATGGATTTTAGCTATGTCCAGCTGCTTGGCAGTGAGGACAACGTCTTTGGGGCACTCAAGCTCGGAGCCCTGCAGGACTCGCTGCGCCGACATCTACCCACGGTGGGCATAGGTACGGTTTCTCTTTCAGAGTATGTTGAAGGAGAACCGAGCCTATTGAAGCCCCTAGTCCACTTCGTTGAGGGCGTCGGCACTGCCGCAGAGGTTGCGACGTTTCCTGCGCACTGGCTCTTTCCACCGGGGCCACAGTTTCAGACCCGCAAGACGTTCATTGTGATGCCGCTCGTTTTCGAATCAAGAGGCCTCGGAATGAGCGTGCTCGAGTATGCGAGCGGCCCAATTCCGTACCACTTGCTCCGAGACCAGATCAGCGCCGCGCTCGGTACCTATCGCCTGCAACGCGAGATTGAACACCAATCCGCACTACGCGAACGCAGCGTGCAAGAGCGCTTGGCTACGACCAGGAGGCTGGAGTCCCTGAGTATTCTGGCCGGAGGGGTTGCCCATGATCTGAACAATGTGCTGGGGCCGCTAGTCGCCCTACCAGACATCATGCTCTCGCAACTCGAAACGGTCGCCAACAGAGGATCGGACGTCCAAGATCTACAAGGCGACATCGAGCTGATCAAGGTCGCCGGCCAGCGCGCATCACAAACAATCAAGGATCTGCTCACACTCAGTCGACAAGGGCGTACCCCAAAGTCCCCGATCGACGTCAACAAGTTGCTGCGCGAGTGTGGCGAAGGTAATGCGGCGCGACGCCTGCATTTGGCTAGTACACAGATAAGGGTGGAGACCGCGCCGGAGCCCTTGGTCATACTCGCATCGGAAGCTCATATCGTTCGAGCGGTCACCAATCTGATTCAGAATGCGCTCGACGCTATCAACGACGATGGCGAAGTCCGTTTGCGGTCGTACGCGTGCCAGCTGAATGAACCATTGGACTGTTACGAAACGATCCTCCCGGGCGAATACGTCGTGATTGAGGTCAGTGATTCGGGTTGCGGCCTGCCAAGCGACACGCGGCAGCGGATATTCGAACCATTTTTCAGCACGAAACACCTGGGACAAGGCTCCGGAACCGGGCTAGGGCTGGCCATTGTCCACGGCGTGGTCAAGGAGCACGACGGCTTCATCGATGTAGAGAGTTCACCCGAAGTGGGCACCCGATTCAGGCTCTATTTGCCGCGAAGCCGCGGCAGAATCGTGAGCGTGCGACCACCGGTAACCCGACGAGCTGGTGGGGGAAGGATCCTGGTGGTGGATGATGAGCCGATCCAGTTACGAACGTGCAAACGTGTCCTAACTCGTTGCGGATACGAAGTGGAGGTTACAAGTAGTGGGTTGGAGGCTTGCCAACGCGTTGCGCAAGCAGCGGCAGGCAACTGCGAAGGATACGATTTGGTGTTGCTAGACGTACAGCTCGCCGAGGGCGAGGACGGCCTCGACATCTACGAGCGGATCTTGAAGGTCATTCCACAACAGAAAGCCGTATTGGCAAGCGGACACGCGCCGACCCACCGGATCGAGGCGGCACTCGAGCGCGGGATTCCGTGGCTCCAAAAGCCGTACACGGCCGATGCGCTCAGTGAGATCGTCCGCACCGCGATGGACGCTGAGGCTGAAGTACCGGAGGGAACGCCTAGGCTTCCCGCATAAACGTGCGCCAGTTCGGCCACACTCGGCCAGCAAGCCCAGGTCTTGGAGGCCACAGCCACGGATCTGGGCACAAACACGTCAACTCGCCTTGACTCGAGCCTGGGTTGCCTCTATTGGTTTGCGCCCTAACGCCGTGCTCGCGCTCGGCGGATGCGCTCCTAGCTCAGCTGGATAGAGCACTGGACTTCGAATCCAGTGGTCAGAGGTTCGAATCCTCTGGGGCGCGCTAGAGCCAAAACAGAGCCCTTCTAGGCTCTGTTTTGGTTTTGTGCATCCAAGCAAGTCGCGTTCGACGCAAAGCGAAATCCCGCTCCTGGACGCAATACACCGAGTGCGATGCGATCGCCGGGAACAGGAACGGCAAGCGTTTAGCGCCCAGTCAACGCCGGGGATCTATTCGTGCAGCACACAAAAACACAAGAAGCCGTTTGGTCCGGCTTCTTGATGTTCTGCGCGGCGCGGGGACGGCGAAGCGGGGTCTAAACTGCCCGACTTCGTCTTGCGCAAGAGGGGTGTCAGACTGCCCTAAAAACGCCGACCCCGGTCGGCCAAACGCGGACAAGAGTCCGCGCGGGATTCACTGCGCAGGGACGCACAGTGGTGCGTCGGCAGGCGCCGAACAACGATATCCGGCTTGGCAGGGGAAGCCCGCGCAGGGGTCGCGCATCGAAACACATCGCGCCTCGCCATCCAGCGAGCGACACACTTGACCCGCGGCGCAGAGCACCGCGGCACACGGGTCGGTTGCAGGTACGCACATGGCCACGCCGTCGATAACTTGGCAGTCGGACCCCGCGAGACAAGTCACGGCAGCGCATGACGCATCGACGGACGGTACACACGAGCAAACCGCGGGAGAGTTGTCGAACCGCTCGCCCGCCTTGCACTTGGCGAGGGCATCGCAAAGGCAGGTACCTCCGCAATCGCGGCCCCCGTTAT
>JBLNFG010001123.1:0-5447 GCA_050263495.1 Myxococcales bacterium
GAGCCGGTAACGCCAGACCCTTTTTAAAGGAAGTTTCCCATGAGCACCCGCTACTCGAAGATCGCCCATTCCCTCGCGCTGAGCGTCTTTCTGGTCGTGCCCGGCATGGTCGCGTGCGGTAGCGACGAGGTCGACGCTGAAGATCAGGGTGCGGACACAGGTGGAACAGGTGGAGCGAGTGGCAGTGCCACCAGCGTGCCCAAAACCGGCGTGAGTACAACAGGCGGAATGGCAAACTCGACCGCTGGTGCTCCGTTTGGCCGTGGTGGAAGTTCAACCCTCGCGACGACGAACACGACTAACCCGTTCTCGGGGGCGGCAGGCACTACTAGACCCAGCGGCGGCGGGATGCTCGCAACGGGTGGCACTCCCTCCACAGCTGGAGCGTCGAGCGTTGCGCCTACGTGCGTCAGCGGCAAGGCATGCACGGCTGGGTGCACAACTGCGTGTCCAAACAATGCTTCAACCGAGTACAGCTGCACGTGCACCGGTGGAAAGCTCGACTGCGACGTGCAACCCTGCGCGAACCAGGCTGGCGGTTGCGCGGACGGAAACACGTGCTCCAAAGACTGCACCACGACGTGTCCCGGAGACCCGAGCACGAATTACACGTGTACCTGCAGTGGTGGTCGGCTGTCATGCGATACGATGAGCTGCTTCGGGGACTTCGGAGACGCCGTATGCCCAGCGACCAATTCGGACGGTCTCGCCTGTGACGATAACCAGATCTCGACTTGTACCCCACCGGCGGGCTCTTCGGAGATGCTCTGCCTGTGTGTGCAGGGAGCCTGGTGGTGCGTCTAGCCAAAGGGACTCTCCTGTCTGCCGAGAAGATCGGCTCTCGTAGGTAATCGCCCAACACAAATAACGAAGCCCGACTAACAAAGCCCGACGTCCGCAGACACCCAAGATCGCCATGTCCCGTAATGGGGAGCGCCGAATCATGAATGTGAAAGCAAGTCTCCAGACAGCTGTTCTCGCGCTAGCACTGGCCGGATGCTCTTCGTCCAATGACGGAACCTCCGAGAGCACCCAGAGCTCGGGGGGCTCCGGCGGAATTACAGGGGGAACTACTGCGTCGAGTACGCCCCCCGCCACGAGTACGGCAAGCGGAGGCCGAGCTAACTCGAGTGGTTTGCTGATCCCACCCTCAACGGCTGCGGCGGGATCCACGGTAACGGGACCAGGCAACGGCTTGACCGCTGAACAAACGACACAAGGGCTCTACCCCATCAGTGCGGCTCAAGCGACGACCATCTTGTCCGACCCCGCCACCAGCTGTGCAGGGTGGGCCGATCAAGCCCAACTGGCTCAGAGTGTGGTGGAGTTCATCATCGATATTAGCGGTTCGATGAGTCAGACCACGCCAGCCACTCGCGGCGAGACCAAATGGTCTGTCACGCGCACGGCACTGATCGACGCCATCGGCGAATTGCCGCCGGAGCTGGCCGTAGGCATGTCGTTTTACCCCAACATGGCCGACATTACGATCGACCGCGCGAGTGGAACGCGCACGTGTATCGACCCGGCCAAGAACCTGCCGATTGCGCCGTTGACGGACACCCATTTCGCGGATCTGTCCTTTGCCGTCGACATGATGCAGTTCTTCGTGCAGGGAGCCACGCCGACACACGACGCTTACGAAGTGGCGTTGAATGCGTTGCGAACCGACACGAATCCTGGGCAGAAGCACCTGGTGCTGATCACCGACGGGCAACCCACGCTGGCCAAGGGTTGCATCGGCGACGGTCAGACATGCCCACCACAGCCTACCGAGCCGATCATTGCCACGATTGGGGCGGCGCTACAGCAGGACCAGGTGAAGACATTCATCGTGGGCTCACCGGGAAGCGAGCTTAACGAGTGCTCGGACAAGGATCTACGTTCCTGGCTCTCGGCCGCCGCACGCGCCGGAGGCACAGCCCCCGCGGGGTGTAGCGACTCGGGACCAAACTACTGTCACTTCGATCTCACCCAAGCGTCGGATTTCGGCGCGGCACTTTCATCAGCTCTCGGAACCATTGCGAAGAGCGTGGTCGCTTGCGACTACACGGTTCCTGCGGTGGGCGCCAAGCAGGAGATCGACACTAATCGCGTAAACATGATCTATGACGACGGCGCGGGTTCGTACTCCTTGGTGCTGCCCAGCAAGGGTGCCGCTTGCGAAAAGGGCTGGCAATTCACCGACGCGAGCCTGAAGGAAATCCACGTCTGCCCCGAGACGTGTGCGCTTCTGCAGAACAATCCCAAAGCGAAGGTATCGCTTGTCTTCGGGTGCACCCAAGAGCAACTCCAAAACCCGATCATTTGAGGGGTTCTACCCCTCGCCCGCACAGAGCGCTTGCACGCGCGTTTCCGGGCTCTAAACCGCGTACGGAACTCGGAAGCCGCGGCTCTTATACCGAGGTGCTGGGCTCAAACGCCGAACCGCGGCTCTTATACCGAGGTCCTGGGCCTCAAACGCCGAAGCGCGGTTTTCCTCTAATTCCAACGCGAAAGCAGCGGCTTCTGCACCAGGGTGCTGAACCCAGATCGCGCCAGCCATCGTCATGATTGCCAGCGTGGGGATTGCAGTCGCGACCGTTCCCGGAGCGCCGCGTGGCCCTCGCGAGGGACTGGGCTTGCCCCGTACGAGCGACGCCCAGAGAATTGATTTCAGTCCTGGTCGCGTTCTCCGTCACACCTGGAATTCGACGAATTTAGATGGTCTTGTTTTGCTCGACGCGATTACGACTAAACGGCGTGTTCCCTCGGCGTAGGCCGCCCCGAGACGTCACCAAATCGTCTGCCTGGGCTGCGTACTCACCACGGATTGGGGACACGTCACCCGCGCTTGCCCGGCGTTATGCGCCGATTTTTGGCGTTAGATCCGCGCTTTGGGGCCGCTCGCGACTCCGACCAAGGGTCAGATCAGAATCGAGCACACGTGCGCGCGTCCGCGCGTCGAGGGAAAGGGGTCAGCGCAGCAGCGCTGACCGAACGGTGCTAAAAACGGGCATGCGTGAGAGGAAAGTGCCTACAGCGGCCGCTATCCGCCGCCTACGCAAATTCCGCCCCGTCGATCTAGACAGCTTCGCGGCGAGGCCTACGCGCAGGGCTGGCCAGTTTCTGGGCGATCGCTATCGCATTGAGGGGCTGCTCGGTAGCGGCGGCACGGCTGATGTTTATCTCGCCGTCGACAGTCGCGCCGGACAGAGCGTGGTCGTGAAGCAATTGAATCGCGGCGGAGCGGCCAATGAAGGAGTTCGCGCGCGCTTCCTGGCTGAGGCGGAAGCCCTCTCGGGGTTTCAGCATCCGCGGATCATGCGGGTTCTAGATTACGCCGCACCGCCCGGCGAGCTGCCCTACCTCGTCACGGAAGCCTTGGTCGGAGAAACCCTCTCATCGTTGCTACAACGCCGCCCAAAGTTGCCGCTCGACGTCGCGCTCCTGATTGCCCGTCAGACTGCACAAGGCTTGACCGCTGCACACCGTCGAGGCCTGGTTCACCGCGACATCAAGCCGGACAATCTGTTCTTGATTGGCCCACGCGGAGCCCCCTTTGGTCTGAAAATCATCGATTTTGGAATGGCCCGACTGCCTGAATCCAACGAGTCAAGCGGTGTGCGGACCGTGCTCGGCACGGTCGAGTACATGGCTCCAGAGCAGGTGATGGCCGATCCAGTTGACGGACGCGCGGACATCTATGGGTTTGGGCTCGTCCTCTTCCGTCTATTTACGGGGCAGCTACCCTTCGAAGCCGTGGAAACGGTGGACTTGCTCTGCCACCAACTGTTTTCGCCGGTCCCTCCTCCCTCGTCCCTCGATGCGTCCGTTGATCGGCATATGGACGCAATCATTACGCGGGCAACCCGCAAGCATCCGCGCAACCGGTACCCAAACATGCGCGAGATGATGATCGATTTGGACGTCGTCTTCGGGTTGTGTCGCGGCGAACCCACAAGTACTGAGCTCACTATCAGTCCGGACGTTTACGAGCCGCAGAATGAAAAGGGGCGCGAGGTTGCCGCTTTGTTGGCGGAGCGCTTCGCCGCAATGAAGCAGGAGCAAGCCGAGGCGCTACGGACTCATCCGCGCACCATCGTGCCCGACGCCCGCAGCCCTTACGAGTTCGAGGATCTTGCCGAGGACGATCTCGAACTGTGCGACGGGTGAGATCGCAGAGGGCAACCGGACTGACGCAATCTGAGGAGCGCAGCGACGAGGCCGCCTCGCGTAGCGAGAGGCTCGGCGCTTGGAGTAGGGGGTTCAAACTGATTGGCCCTCTAGGACGCTCTTCGACCCTGCCACGGTGAGGCGTTTGTGCCTCGGATCAGTGCGCGCGGCGTTGGCGCTTTGACTCTTTTCGCGGCACCGGCGTCCCTACCCCGTTGGCACCTTCCCTGCATTGCTTCTTCAGGCGCAACCGACGAGCGGGCATACCTCGGCCTCGAAAATGGAAATGATCGCCTTGTCAGCCTGGTAGCCGCCAATCGGTACGCTCACACCCCTTCGCCCTCCCTCGAGGGTTTACGGGCGGACTTCCCCCCCCGGGGTCCGCGCGCCAGCGACGCGCACGCGACGCCAATCTTCCTGTTCTGTTCGTATAAGGGACGGCATGCATGAACTCGCCGGTAAACATTGACCCTCTCGATCGAAATTCGACGACGCCCGAACTCGTAAAAGAGGTGCTGGCCGATGCGCGCGAGTTGCTCACGCTCGAGGTACGAATGGCCGTAGACGAGGCGCGTGAGGAAGTCCTGCGCGTCAAACGCGCAGCCATCGCGGGCGCGGTCGCTGTCGTGCTCGTGTTGCTGGGTGCTGTAGCACTCCTTGTGGCCCTAATCTTGGCGCTCGGTGGCGCACCCTGGCATGCGCTGGCAGTGGGTGGAGTGTTGCTCTTGCTGGCGTGCGGTGGCGCCGCCTACGCCTATTCAATCGTACCGAAGAACCCCCTCGCCAAGACTCGTGAACGTCTGAGGCAAAGTGCCAACCAGCTGAAGGAGCATGTCGCGTGACCATGAGCATCAGGGACGAAACCACAAAACCTAGTCAGGAATACCTAGCTCGACGTGCCGATCAGGTGCGCGAGCGAATGCTTGATCGCGTCTCTACTCTCGACGAGCGAGGTCAAGATCTCAAGGAGAGCGTGATGACGGCGGCCAAAGACGTCAAGCGACGCATCCCACTGATCCTTGGCGTTGCCGCTGTCTCATTAGCTGCCGGTATTTTCATCACCAGGCGCTTGCAAAGTCGGCATGAACGGCACAATCGCTCGTTTCAGCTGGGCAGACAGGAGCATTCGAGTCTGCTCACGCGCGCTCTACGCGACGCGGCCGTGGCCCTGCTGGTTCAGGTGGCACGTCGCGCTGCGGAGAAAATTGCGCTCGGCTCGTTGAGGCACGGGAGCGCACATCGAGCGTTGCCAGCCCCAGTGCCAGATGCGGCGCGAATGCGCACGGCGGAGT
>JBLNFG010001124.1:0-3827 GCA_050263495.1 Myxococcales bacterium
AGGCCTCGTGGTCTTCCTCATCATCGGCTTCAAGAAGGATGCCGAGCGTCTCGCTGTCCCAGACGCGATGAAGATCATCAAGGAACTCTATGTCAAACCGAAGCAAGAACAGATCCCTGAGTGGCGCAAGTGGGCAGCGAGCGTCGAGGTTAGCGCCGAGCTGAAGCGTGAAGCGCTCAAGCAATTGGCGTGGGCCAAGGATCCCGAGGGCGTGGCGCTCGCCGCAGCCGCATTGCGCGATATGAATGAGGGTGTTCAGGCCGACGCGGCCACGGCCCTTGCCGCTTACGGCTTGCCGATGGCCGAAGGCGCTAAGCCAGCACTCGCCGCGGCGCTCAAGACCGTTGGCTCAGGCTCCAAGCCGCAGGTCGCGTGGGCGTTGGTGGAGCTCGGCGACACGTCCTCGCTCGATCAAATCATGGTGCTGTACCGCGCCGGGCACCTCTCACAGGTACAACGCCTGGGTGGCGGCGTCGCGTTCGACGCGGACAAGCTCGCGGCGCTGATTGGAAACGACAAGCTAGCGGCCATGGCGGGCGACGAGAGCGGCGCTGTTCGGCAATTGGTGGCCAGCGTGCTCTCGCGTGTCGCGGAACCGCGTTACACCGATGTGCTGATCAAACTCCTCGGCGATAGCGACCAAGAGATTGCGCGTCAGGCCGCACCGGGCCTCGGCAAGATTGGCGATGAGCGCGCGCGCACGCCGCTACTCGATGCCCTGCGCAAGTCCGATAAAGAGAGCCGAGCGAAGTACCTCGACGCTCTGCGCGACGGCATTGGTGCTCAAGGCCTAGTTCTCGCCCTCGACAGCGTAACCAAGGACAACGAGAAGAGCGCCTGGTATCAGACGCGTCAGGTGTTCGAGCTGCTCGATAAGCTCAACGATCCGCGCGTGGGCCAGTGGCTCATGCCCTACCTCGAGACCAAGCCGCATATCCATTGGCAGACGCGTGCTGCGACCACCATGGCGCGCGTTGGCGATTACCGCGCCGTACCGACGTTGGCTAAGCGCTTACGCATGGATCCGCTCAAGATCTACAGCGACCAGAACGACTGGGAAATGGAGATCAAGCGCGACGATCAGGAGCGTGTCGTTGCCGCGCGCATGATCGCGGATTTGGCTCAGCTTCATCCCGACAAGCGCGAAGAGATGAAGACCCAAGGGGAAGATGCGCTCATCTTCTGGATCCACGAGATGCCCTCGCCGCATGCCAACGGGATGCGCGCCCTGGCCGCTCTCGGATCCACCAAAGACATCGACGCCTTCCGCAAGTGGTCTAATCCAGATGCCAGACTGCCGCTCGAGGGCCAGCAGCCTCCGATGCCGGAAGAGTGGGTGATCGCCCAGAGCGCATTGCGCTACGTGGGGTGGCTGAAAGACGAGCGGTCTTGGGGCGTGTTCGAGCGCATGCTCGAGAAGCGGCCCAAGGAGATCGATGTCACGATGGAGAGTCTGATGCAGGGCGGCCTTGCCATTTTGGGCATGACGCTGCGTGCAATCGGTAAGGGTGCCGCCGAAGGGATGAGCGAGTGGGGCGATCCCAAAGGCTTCAAGCCGCTGCTCAAGTACATCGAAGAACCCAAGAACAACGAACAGAGCCGAATGGATGCCTGCGCGGCGTTGGCGTGGGTCGGGACGGATGCCGATCTACTGACCGTCGCTAAGAAGATCCAGGAATACGACGGTCAGCAAAAGTCGGACCAGTTCCGCCGCGCTTGCCTGCTCGAGACCTTGATCTCGCGCCCTGTTCCCGGCACCGCGCAGGCGTTGCTCGGGCTGCTCAAGACGGACAGCGCGATCGAGACTCGTCACCAGGTGGCGCGTGCGATCGGCAAAGCCGGACTCTCCGACGATGTCGCCGCGAAACTGTTCGAGATGATGAACGACGATGTGCTCGTGAACGACGCGGCACTAGCCCTGATCTTGGGTGGAACGCCTGAAGTTGCAGCCCGCGCCGTCGCCATGTACGGCAAGATCTACGGCGACAAGGACTCCAAGCCCCGGCTCGAAGAGCTCCAGGAGCTTTGGTACCGCACCTTCGGCTACTGGTCGAAGGACGATCTCGAGAAGGGCCGCATCTTCAACTGGGTCGACAACGCCGTCGCGATCTCGCACGTCGAAATCAACCTAACGACCCAGGAGTGGGCAACGGGGAAGTTGATGAAGCAGTTCGACAATCTCGACTTCGACAACGGCCCACACTCGTTCACGCGCGTCGTGTTGCGCAATCGACTGTGGCAGATGGCGAAGTCCGACCCGCAAAAGCGTGAGGCGGCCATACGCACCTTGTTGTTCATGAAGGAACAAGGTGTGCTCATCGCGCTACGCGACGAGGAGGGCGAGGTCGGCAAGCTCGGTCGCGACGCGTACCACACGTTGATGAACCCGAAGGTCATCGAGGGCATGAAGAGCATCGACGACGAGAAGGGATCCAAGAAGTAGTGAAGCTCGGCGCGATTGGGCCGAGAACAGAGGTCAATCGA
Organism: Myxococcales bacterium; assembly: GCA_050263495.1. Taxonomy (GTDB): domain Bacteria; phylum Myxococcota_A; class Polyangia; order Polyangiales; family Polyangiaceae; genus FEN-1139. The sequence continues at coordinate 2,485 of JBLNFG010001124.1, forward strand.
GGCTGAACGAGCGTGTTCGCGTCTCGCCAGACCTCGAGAAGCACCTGGGCATTACGGGTGCGACAGTTCAGCGCCGCGGTGGCTATGGCTACCGCGGCGTTGTCGTGTTCTCGGGAGATCACGACCCACACCATTCAGCCACAACTACTCACCCGCGTTACCTCGCGTTCGGATCCCGACGCAGAGCTCTCGCTCGAGCGCTCCTGTGTCGTGAAGAGTCTCGAAACGTGCTTCAATGCTCTCGATGACGACTGTAACGGACTCGTCGACGAGGGGTGTGGGCTGCCAAACGGCGCGTTGCAGATCGTTGTCGCGTGGGCTGAGCCCGAGGTTGACGTCGATCTCGAGGTTAGCGACCCTAACGGCGAGCGGGTTCTGCCCGGGCAGTACACCGCACTCGGTCTGACCAAGGATCGGGATTGTCCAGGGGAACAGGGCGACTGCGGTGGACAGAACTTCGAGGTCGCGACGTCGGGACCCCAATTTCCGCGCGGGACCTATCGGGTGGAGCTAGTACTCGACCGGCCGCCCTCAGACCAAACCGACGTCAGCATCGCGATGGGCGGGCACTGGGGGGCGCAGCAGATCCGCGGAAAATTCGTGCTCTCTGGCAACAAGCCGAGGAGTTCCATTGAGTTCCTATCCGAATATGCCCCTTCGCCTCAGCGTCAGGGCAAGAGGTAGTCAGCGGTTGAAGATGTCAGTCGAAATCGCGACGCCACTTCCTATTTGTCGGCAGGGGCTGCTAGCCTAACCAGCAAAGTGTCTGAGATTCTCGGCAAGGTCACCACGGCATCCCACGAGATCCCTCGTGGTGCCGACGTATCGTTTCGGATTAGCGTTCCCGAACAGTGGCTGGCCGATGGCCGCACGATCGAAATCGAATTGCCGCGCAATCTCACCTGCGCGAAGTGCTCGGGCGGCGGCTGTAGTGTCTGCGGCAATGCGGGCGCGATCACCCTGCGCAGCCGTACGGATTTGCCCGAGTTGGTTCAGGTAGTTCTACCGCTCTTCAGCTTGATCGAAGCAGCCATGCCACAGGCGCGAGCTGCGGGTGTCGGAGCGAGCGCGCGCAAGGGGCCCTCTCGTCCCATCATGATCCGCGTACCCGAATGCGGCGGACTACCGGATTCGGGCGCCGGAGAAATTACCCGTGGGTTGCTGCTGCTCACGGTCGAAATCGGTGCAGAGGCGAGCTCCAACGTTCGCATCCTCGACGAAGAGTCGATTGATTCGTCCAAGATGCTGCGCGCCGTCGTTCGTACCAGCGGCAAGTCTCCGACGGGACCAGACTTCAAGACCGTCGTCTTGCCGCGACGTTCGCGCGCACCAAAGGGACTAGA
>JBLNFG010001125.1:0-4635 GCA_050263495.1 Myxococcales bacterium
CGCGAACACGCGGTCACGTATCCGCAGCCAAGATACGCTTCTTGGTTCGATTCGAACCCAAACAGCCAGCTGAAACGCCGCCCACCGCGCGACCGAACGCGCCCATTGAAACACCGAAAGCCCCGACGGACAATTCCCTCGGCGAGTCGAAGCAGACGCAAACCAAAACCTCGCCACGGCAGCCGCTCGAGGTCATCGTCGAAGCAATGCGCCCGGCCTACACCACCGGGGTCGTGACGCGCTCGGAGGCTCGCGAGATCCCTGGCACCTTTGGTGACCCGCTCCGTGCCGTCGAAGTTTCCCCAGGCGTCACCCCTATTTTTTCCGGCGTTCCTTTCTTCTTCGTGCGCGGCGCTCCGCCCGGCAATGTGGGCGTATTTCTCGACGGGGTTCGTGTTCCGTTCCTGTACCACGCCGCGCTCGGGCCGTCCGTCGTCCATCCTGCACTGATCGAAAAGGTGGAACTGCATCGCGGTGCCTCACCGCCGCAATTCGGTAGGTACGCTGGCGCGATCATCAACGCAGAAACCAGGCCGCCGCTGGGTCGCGCTGGGGGCGAGGTCAACGTACGCATCTTCGATGCAGGCGGGATCGTTGAAGCGCCGTTTGCGAACGGGCGCGGTCACGCCTTAGTGGGTGGACGATACTCATACACCGGTCTGATCGTGTCACTGCTGTCGGACGCGACCGTCCAGTATTGGGATTACCAGACGCGAGTCGATTACGAGACGAGTCGACACGGACGCGTCGGGCTCTTTGCCTTCGGAGCTTATGATCGCTATGCGGCCCAGGATCAGGACGTCGAGCGTGGCGGTGGAACCCAGTTTCATCGCCTGGATCTCCGCTATGACACGACCTGGGGTAGGGCGAACACACGCATCGGCATCACCACAGGCTATGACCGTACCGGCTCGAACTCGGGCTCGCTAAAGGATCGTTCGCTGGCCTTCCGCAGCGTGACGAAGCATCGCTTGAGCCGAGAGGTTAGCCTGAACTACGGTTCCGACTTGGTGATCGACGATTACTCGCTTGAGATCGATCGAACCACGGCAGAGGCGCCCGACCTGTTGACGCTCTTTCCCAATCGCACCGACCTCATGGGCTCTGCATTCGCCGAGCTGAACTACGCGCCCGCGCGCTGGGTCACGTTCGCACCCGGTGTGCGGGTGGACGGCTATCGGGTGACGGGCAAGACGGCAACGGCAGTTGATCCGCGGTTTGCCGTTACTTTTTACCCGAACCGGTCAATCTATTGCTCGTACTCGATCGGCGTTGCCAACCAGCCCCCGAATTACGTGCCTCAGGTTCCAGCGGCTACCGTCGGGACTCTCGTCGGTGGACTCCAACGTGCGCTCTCGATGAACACGACGGTTGGCGCGCACCTTCCTTACGATATCGGCGCGTCGGTTACAGGCTTTCGTGCGGAGTACTACAACTTGCTCGATCCAATCGGTCGAGCCAAGGATTGGTCGTTCGATCCGGGCAATCTGGGCCACCGAGAACGCGGGGTGGCGTATGGGCTGGAGTTCGAGCTCAGGCGCGCCATGACGAAACGCATTGGCGGCTTTCTCTCTGCAACCCTCTCTCATTCCGAGCGGCACGACAAGTCTTACGACTCGTTGTCTGCGTTCGATCGACCTCTCATCGTGTCAGCCGCGCTTGGGTTCGATCTGGGCTATCGGATTCGTGCAGGCGCTCGGCTCGCGTACTACTCCGGAATTCCCGGTCAGTTGTATGATCGCGGCGGCTACCGCTTCATGGGCTCGTTACGCTCGAGCGCCTATTATCGTGCGGATTTGCGACTCGAACGACGTTGGCCCATCCCCGGGCGAGGCTATTGGGCCCTCGTGGCGGAGATGCTCAACGCCACCATGTCTAAAGAGATTACCTCGCGAAAATGTGGCACGCTGGGCTGCACGGACGAGGTCTCCGGACCGCTGGCGATTCCGAGCATTGGGTTCGAACTTTATACCTACTAGTCTCGAGTTGAGCGAAGTTTGGCCTATTGTTGTGTGGACAAACCTCGCCAAAGGTCTGGACGGACTTTTGGCGCCGCTGCGCGGGGCTGCTGCGCAGCCGCGGCCCTTCCTCGTTTTCTCGAGGTTTTACCCCGAACCCCGCGCCCACTCCGCGGTCGCCTAGTGCCGCCGTGGAGTTGGACTAGCTACCGGCACTTTTCCGGCGAGCGGCACTAGATCGCCCCTCCAAGGGTCTCCCGGGCCGTATCCGTTACGAGCAGCCATAGCCGAGCGAACCGATGGAAAAGTGGTACGCGGAGAGCCACAGCCCTAGCTCTGCGAGGAACGCCGAAGGTGCAGCGATGGTCCAGCGAAGGCCAGTGAAGGTCAGTGAACACCGGCGGATAGTTGGCCTACTTCGAGGAAGCGCCACGCCGAGTCGCCGCCACAGCCGGAGGATCTGCTTGCGCATCAAACCGGCTCGCCCCAACCCTGGACCTCGACCCTGTCGTCGTGGACCAGCCCTACGAACGGGCACACTTTCGTTGACGCTTCGACTCGTACATGAGGTTGTCCGCGCGCGCCAACACTTCTTCAATCATCTCTGACTTGGCGGGATCGTACGGCGCGATACCGACGCTGAACTGGAGCTGAAAAGCACGACCGGGTTTTTGGTTCATCTCAGCGAGCTTTTCGTACAAACGCTCGCTAACGAGATCGAGCGTCGGAGGGTCTGCCTCGACCGCGAGCACGACGAATTCATCGCCCCCGAGTCGCGCGACGACATCCGAATAGCGGAAGCACTGCCGTAGAACGCTGGCAGTTTCGATCAGAGCCTGATCACCGTACTCGTGCCCGAGCTCGTCATTGATGCGCTTCATCCCGTCCAGATCGACGAACACGACCATTGCGGTTCGGAGCGAGCGGTCACACAGCTTCAACTGCTGCGTCGCGAGGGTCAGGAACCCGCGTCGATTGTATAGCCCAGTCAGTTCATCGACCAACGACAGTGCGCGCAATTGATCTGCCTGGCGTTGCAGTAGGTCCTTGTTGCTCTCACGGGTCGTTACGTCACGATACGTCCACAAGTGCCCCGCGCCCTGTCCGTCCACCTCGAGCGGGGAGTAGCAGCGTTCGAGGATCCTCATGTCAGCCAAGTAGATCAGCTCGTCCTTGCGCATCTGGTGGGCATTGATCGCTTCCTCAATCCCCTCCTCGAGTGCTTCGGGGATGAAGAACAACGGGCTGATCCGCCGCACCAGATCCTTGGAGCTACCGCCAACGAAGCTTGCCGGACTGTCCGGGATCTGCAGCAAGTCACAAAACTGCTGGTTGCAGTGCTGGATGATTCCGCGTTCGTCCTCGACCAAGACCGCCGCATCCAGGCTGTCGACCAGCGCACTCAGTCGCGCCGAGAGCAGACGCTCCAACACAAACCGTTCGGATTCCTCCGTAATGTCGTGAAGAAGACCCATTCCAAACCGGACGGTCCCGGATCGGTCGTTGATCGGAGTGGTGCGAATGTCGTAGCTGCGGCCGCAACAGTCCACCAAGAACTCGGTATGCTCGCCGGCAAGGGTACGTCGACATTCCGCCACGAAGAGTGTCGCGTGCTCGCCGCAGTTGCTCTCGAGCAAGCTCATTCCAATCGGATCCGCGGCGCGACCGAGTGCTCCCGGCAGACTCACCGTACCATCCACGAGTCTGAGCTTCAGTTCGTGATCGAAGACGAACAGAGAACGATGCGGCAGCTGATGAACGATCTGCCGATACAACCAATGCTGCTCCTCGAGCTGATCGTACAATTTGGCAACTTCTATGCTCGCTTTGACGCGCTCTCGCGCTATATCGATGCGCTCTTCGATCGCGACCGCCTCATTGCCCATGAGGTGACACAGATCGTCTAGCGCGGTCAGCTCGGACTGTTCCCAACGCTGCTTGCGCGCTGCCAAGTAGAGGTGAAACTGGGTTTTGGCTCCGCGCTGTTGGACCGTCGTGCGGCGGGCTACCAGGGAGCCGCCTGTTGCGACCCTTTGCACGATCGGATGCTTCGGCCACCGCTCCTTCGCAATCTCATCGGCTTCGACGATGAGATCGACGGAGCCGGCCGCAAGCGGCGCCTCGCTTGCTTCGATGAAGTAGGGTGGACTGCCGATAATGGCTCGACTGCGTTCCGTGTCTTCGTCGATCACCGATACCGCAACGCAGGTCGCTTGCCCCAGAGTCTCCGCTATCCTGAGAAAGCGGAGCATTCGCTCGTCGATCACGTTGGGACGTTCGCCCCGAGCCCACGCAATGGCTTCAAGTCGCCGAGCATACGGAAGCACTGAGGGAACTTCTTCGATCACGTTCTTAGACCCACGACAGATTGCGAGGCATGCTGTTGCACTCACCCATACGGACTGGTCGAGCCAACTCCTAATCGAATTCATGTGATGGTCCGACTGGTTCAGGCGAGCCACAGGTCATTCGGCCCAGGTGTCCAGTTCGTCGAGCATTCCTAAAGAGTTCTAAGGCCCTACGCAGCACGCCGACTTCCGCAGTCGGAGCCACGAGGCTCTCCGGCCGACGTCGCTGGTCTCGCGGTGCGACGGGAGGAGTCCTTTGATGTCGAACGGGATGAGTCCGTTTTCGACGCAAGGGCGCATTGGCGACTACCTGCTCAGTTTAGTGGCGA
>JBLNFG010001126.1:0-8264 GCA_050263495.1 Myxococcales bacterium
GATCACCCAGACGCAACCATCGTTGGGCGGCACAAGCTCGATCGCAGCCTCTAGCCATTCGGAACAGTCATTGAAATCTGATTCTGGTGGGGCGCGCTCGGGCCAAGGAGGGATCGAAAACGCGATCGAATCGGGTACGGGTGCTTACGCGGGGGCGGAGGCAACGACACCTGGGGGCACAGCCAGCCACGGCCCAGGGTCGTCGAGCGATGGAGGCCGGGGAGATTTAGCCGGCGCGGGAACGGCTGGCGCAAGTGCCGCAGCTGCCGGAGCGGGCTGCGCCGGCCCCTTTGAGCACATCGCCACGACCAAGAATTTTGGCCCCCTGTGTGTGGCGAAGCAAGTTCGACTCCCGGAGGAGTACTCCATCGACGCCACCGAGGTGAGCGTGGGGCAATATCGCGCATGGTTGGCCTTGAACCCGCAGTACGCTGACGCAAACGCGCAGCCGCTGGTTGCGTGTCGCAGTTGGCACAAGTACTTTGCTCCGCCTGCGGAGTGTGCGAGTCATCCGTCGGTGTTCACCGGCCAGGATTCGGATCATCACCCCGTTGTGTGTGTCGACTGGTGCGACGCCTACGCGTATTGTCACGCAGTGGGCAAACGGATGTGTGGAGCGACGCGCGGAGGTTCCTTGACCTTCGGGCAGCCGTCCACTGGGGCTTCGTCGGGTTGGAGCGTTAGCCAATGGCTGAACGCGTGTTCTTCCGGCGGCATTACAACCCAAATTCCGACCTCGTTTCCGTGGTGTTATCCGTACGGTAGGGAATTCGACAGGAAGGCATGCAATGGCCGAGAGCTCGAGCTCGGAACGACCCGTGCGGTGGGTTCGTCTTCCACCTGTCAATCCCCTTACCAAGACTATAGTGGGATCTATGATCTGAGCGGTAACGTTGCCGAATGGGAGGATTCCTGTTGGGGATACAGCGGGGATCAACAGGCGCAGGACATCTGCCGCACTCGCGGTGGGGCGTTCGATGGAGACGAGTCCTCGCTCGGGTGCGGCTTCAACGGAGAGGCCTTTCGGATGGACACATCCCCCGGCATTGGCTTTCGTTGCTGCTCGGTGGACTAGTGCCGCTCGCCGAAAGTAGTGCCGGACGTTTTTGTGACTCCATGGCGGCACTAGGCGACCGCGGAGCGGGCGCGCGGGGTTCGGGGTAAAACCCCGAGAAAACGAGGAGGGCCGCGGCGGCGTAGCCGCCCCGCGCAGCGGCGCCAAAAGGCGCCCCGACTTTTGGCGAGCGGCACTAGACGTGAGCGCTAGCCGTGTTTCGGCGTACGAAACGTCGGAGCCGACCGGGAACGTCGCAGCGGCGTCGCGCCGGATCAGCTGGGTTTGCGATACGCGGACGCGTCGAGCCCAAAGCGGCGCATCCAGCGCTGGATCTGCACGCGAGCCTTGCCAGTCGAGCGCGCGATTCGACTCACGTTGCCTTCGTGCTGGCTGAGCCACTCGACGAGCTGCTCGCGCTGCCTGAGGTCGTCATCCGACATGGAGCGCGAGGGCGGTCTGGGCGGGCTCGACAGCTGCGAGTGATCTGCACTCGGCGCCACGGTGCTTCCGCGGCAGATGGAAACCGGGAGATGTTCGAGCTGAATCGCTCGATCGGGCTCGGCTAGCACCAGCGCGCGATTCAACACCTGCTCTAGCTCTCGGATGTTCAACGGCCAGTCGTGCCACCATAACCGACGCGCCACGGCTGGGTGAATTCGCGCCGACCGAGCACCGTGTTTGGTCAGAATATCGGCAATCAGAATGCCGAGGTCTTCGCGTCGATTGACCAGGTCCGGGAGCTCGACGAATTGGCCGAGCAAACGAGCAGACAAGTCCTTACGAAAGCGATTCTGTTCTACTAACACACTGAGCGGCTGGTGCGATGCAGTCACGATCCGGGTGTTGAACTTGATTGCTCGTGAGCTTCCGACCGGAGTGACCTCATTCTCTTGGAGGGCACGCAGGAGTGCACCCTGAACTCGCGGAGGGAGATCACCTAGCTCGTCGAGGAACAACGTGCCCTGATCCGCCGCGCGAAAAAAGCCAATCTCATCGCGGATTGCGCCAGAAAACGCACCACGCACGTGACCGAACAGCTGCGTCTCGGCCAACCCGTCGGTAATGGCGCTGCAGTTCAAGGCGACCCACTTGCCTGAACGCCTCGAAAGCTCGTGAATGGCGCGCGCAATGACTTCTTTGCCCGTGCCAGTATTGCCGCTAAGTGAGATAGGTAGTTCGGACCGCGCAACCTTAGCCAGCCGTGCGAAGCTATCCGCCAGCGACGGCAGCAGCGTGCCGAGCCCGAGCGCTTGTGGCGGTTCGGCGATTAGGTCCAATACCTCGGGGCTGTCGCGGGGAGTCGAAATGGCAGTGCGGAGAGCGAACAGCGTGTGGCCCAGCTGGACACAATCGTCATCCGCGAGGACACTTGAAGTCACCTTCGCGCCATTGATCCAGCAACCGTTGGTCGATCCCGCGTCTTCGAGCACCCAACCCGCGCCCGTTCGCCGAATTCGGGCATGACAGCTCGACATACAACGGCTTGGTACTTGAACCGTCAATCGGCGACCGACACAGGTGGTGACTCGAGTCGGCCCTCGACCGATGACGACTTCGTCCAGGTGCGATAGATCGAATCGAGCACCACCGGCCATCGGGCGCTCGCACTCGAGCACCAGGAACAAGTGCGGACGCACCGGATGGATGAGGCCGACGTTGGACTGTATCGTATCCTCGCTACCTTCATGCGTGCCTGTGTTCTGTGAATTGCGCGTTCTCGACATATCGAAATTGCCGAACTCAATCGATGTTCTGCTGGTACTCATTCCATTGCAGTGAAAGCCGCTCTAGGGTCCCTCGCACACCGCGTTGTCCGTCGGATTGATCTGGTCACAGGAGGATGTGCAAGAACCTTGGACCGCGCAGCTGTCGCAATGCGTGCGGTCCGATCCCGTACAATCCGGATCGGTGATACCACACCCGCAGTCGCAGATCCCATCGCCTCTCGCATAGAGCCAGGGGCTGCACGTCCAACGCTTGCATCGTGTATTGTCGTTCTCTTGGATCTGCCCACAATGATCGGCGCAAGACCCGTTCCCCCCGCAGTAGTCACACAGCGCTCGATTCGAACCGATACAGTCTGGATCGGGAATTCCGCAGCCGCAGTGACATAGACCGTCGCCGTACCACTCTTTCGCGCACGTCCAGCCAGTGCAATTGGCATTGAATTCCTCGTCGATCGTGCTGAGGTCTCCGACCGGTCTTACGTCGACACAGGAGCCCAAGGTTGGCACGACATTGCAAGACTCCGCGCGCACGGTCGGGCAATCTGGATCGATGACGCCGCAGCCGCAGTCGCAGTCGCCGTCGTTGGCACGAAAACGATCCGGATCGCAGGTCCATCCCGTCGGAATGGTGACGATGCAGTAGTAATTCAAGGTGACGTTGATTCGTAGCTCTGGGAAGACCAGCGGGTACGAGCACGAGCCCTCGGCACCGTAGTTCGCACAATCGTCGCCGAATCGGCTTGCGCAATCCGGGTCGAGCTCACCGCAGCCACAATCGCAGCCCTGTCCGGTACCGTAACGACTTGGTGCACACGTCCAGTAAAACGGTGCGGTCACGCAGCGGCTGTTGTCGTTTGGGTCGAGAGCGTCCATCCGCCAAGGTGACTTGCGCGCACACGAACCGGGCGCGGGCGGAGACGGCGAGCAGCTGGAGCTTTTGGCGTCGTCGCAGTCGGGATCCAAAACTCCACAGCCACAAGTGCAGCCATCACCGGCGCCGTATCGGGACTGGTCGCAGGTCCATTCTGGCGGCGCCCCCGTGCTTGCATTCGGCTGACTTCCGCCAACCTGCGCGCCAGCGCCCGCAAACGCCGGGACGCCTAATGAAACGGAAGTGGTGCCCCCGAAAGCCGGCCGTTGATTGGCCCCTGCATCACCCGAAAGCTCGTTCAGGGTTGCGGAGGCGGCAGGGCCAGCCGCATTTCCGCCCATACCAGCAGTCCACGCTGTCTCGAATGTGGCGTGAGAAGCGCCGCCAGTGACGATCGAAGCCGAGAAGCCGGCGCTTGCGGCCGGTCGAGGTTCGCCCCCTGATTGAGACGGGGCGGAGCCGAGTGTTTCCATCGCGACTGCGGATCCGGAAGCCCCTGCCGTAGGGAGAGCTGAGCCAGGGATCGTCGTGGATTGACCAGCGTGCCCGCGAATACTCAAACCTGTGTCACCGCCGTACCCGCGAGTACTCGAAACCGAGTCACCGCAGCTAACGCCAGTCGCGTTCAGAACACACCAGAGAACGAGTCGAGGCAAGGTACTTCTGGGCACGTTGAGCCTGAATACGAGGACGTAACTCGCTCCTCATAGCACAGTCGAGGGACGTCCGCGCTCACGGTCGACACCGGCCCGGGGTTGACCCCGCTCACCCGGAATCCCACTCGGCGCGCGCTCGCCGCGCCGATGCCACGCGAGCCTCCGGTGACGAGCGCGCGACGACCGACGAACTCCTTCGATCGGCCAAGCCCTAACCTGGCAGAGCCAGAACCAAACGGGCTATCAGGGATCAGGTGTCAGGTACGTCAGCGTGGTTCCGCGATTCGATAGGGACCGTTGCTGGCTTTGCCTGTCTTGTTTTGTCCGTCGCGCTGCACGATGCGATGCCGAGGCCGTGGGTGGCAGCGGATCAATTTCGTTCTAGTTCAGTGCGGGCCTTCGGCCGAAAGACACCGCGTGTGATCTATTTGCCCCCTGTCGCTCCATCCCTAGAGCAGATGCCGAATTCTCCACCCGTGACCAACAACACTTGGACTCAGCGAGTTACCTGAGGTTGTGCCCTTGGTGCCGCCGCATTGCTCACGATATCCGGAAGTTCCGACATCAGTGGACGAATCAAGATCGCATAAGAAAGCCTACGTCTCCTCGGCGAGGGCCAACCAGCTGCCACAGCGGTTTCTCCGCCTTCATTCGCAATACGGTTGGTATGGACCTTTGCGCTGCTATTGCCGGGGCCCCCAAAATGCATAGAAAACAGAGTATCGGACGACTATCGCTCCAGCGCTGCGGGGCGACAAACGAGACGGAGCCCATCACGAGGCTTCGTCTCGTTTGCTATGCTCATACTCTACCATCCAAACCGTTCGGCGGCGCACGCGAGAACTAAAGCCTGAACGGTTTCAAAGCCCGACTGCAAGCACCGAGCCTCTCGCTGCGCCAGGCGGCCTCGCCATTGCGCTCTTCAATCGGCGGTAGCGGTCGCGTATGCGTCGCAAGAGTGGTCTTCGAACGAACCTGGAGCTTGCCGTTCGCGAAAGGTTCCGCCGTGTCTCTAAGGATCAGAGCGTGCTTCTGCCTCGGATGTGCCCCGAGTACACGCCGGCCACAGTCGATACCGTTGTTGGGTGGCTAATCATGAAGTAACAAATCCCATTTCCGCTTGCTGGCGGCCACCACGAATAGCTGTTGCAGCGGCTGGCGGGATCAGCAGACCTAGACTGTGCACACAGTTCAGCGCAGGATATTGCGAACGCGGAGTAATAGGCAGCGTAGACGATGTTCCAGTCGAGATTGCTGTAGTTTGGTGTACAAGTGGTGACTTCACAATTCGCAAAGCTTCCACCAGCGGGGTTGCAGCACGAATTACTCGCCCAAGCATACTGGTACCAGCCATCGTACATTACGAGGTTGCCATCGTCCTGCACGACAAACTCGAATCCGCCAACTTCATAGTCAGTTCCACGATCCCACGTGTCGGTACTCCACAGCGCACCACCAGACGAATTGCGGACGACAAAGTTCCCGTCATTCTGGAGGACCGCGTACGCCCCCAGCGGTTTGGTCACGTCGTACGGAACGAGTCGGCGCTCGGACTTTGGTTTCGTATGTGGATTTGGGCGGCGCCCAGTCTGCTTTCCTTGGTGGAACCGGCGTCATTGAGGACGTTTCGGCCGAGCGCTCCTCGAGCGCCGATGCACCGCCCAGGACGGCGCGGCTCTGGACGACAAGCAGAAGAGCGGCGTCGTGCAACATCGAGATATTGCCTGAGGTAGATCCAATCGCTAGTCAACGCGCGCGTCGAGCCGAAGGCAAGCACGGCGATCGTACGCATGCGCAGCGTCAGATGCTCCAAGAGGCGTCCGAATTCCTCTCGCGTCAATATGGCGGGCAACCTTCATCGCGCCTTCAGTCGCCTAAATCCCATCGACTACGTCCGGTCGATTCAGCGTTGTTCGATACAAGAAGCGCAACGCCGCCGCGTAGAAGTTGTGCGTCGAGGCGGAAACCTTGCGCCTTTCCATTAGTTCCAGCAGGTACGCCCTGACTTCAGGTTGACCAAGCGCCTTCGGGGACTTGCTAAAATGGCGACTGAATCACGCCACGCTCCGCAGGTACGTCTTCTGCGTATTCTCACATCGCCCAGCGAGCTTCAGATCCTCTTGCATCCTGTCACGTAGCCGACTCATACTCTCAACTCCTCTGCGTCAGCACGTTCGCCATTCGAACGCGTGAGCGCGGAGGATTGCGCGTTGTCGCCAGGCGAATGGCGACCCTCGTGACTGGCGCCTCAATTCAGGGCGTTACGGCGCCAGTCACCGCGACCTATCGTGAAAGGAGCGTCCATCGTCGCCGTGGCCCTTGGGGGGCACATAGACCTCACCTGTTGCGACGACGCAGCTCCTGCCGCGCAGCGGCTTGGTTCAACTGCGCGATATGCACCGCACTGGACGGCTTGCACACGCTAGCACTTTTGGTCGTCCTGGCCACGCCGACAGGTGATGGTGGTTGCGGCGTGCAGCGTGAATCCCACGTTCGAGGCGCACAGCGGCGGAGACAACGTCCGGAGGTGCCAGTGGGCACTCATGCTTGATGGCCCTTCAGAGATTGGAAGAAACGGCAACACGCGATGACAATTCTGGACGACTCAAAACAAAAGTAGTCCGTATGAGCGACTCCCTTCGTTTGAATCCTTTCGAGAGCTCGGGTACAAGTGGCTACAAGCGGAGCTCAGCCAAACAGCTTGCTGGGTTGACAGCACTCGTCAGCGCCGTGTTGGGGTTCGGCTGCTCGAGCACCGACAGCCGAACGATTGGCGTCAATGACCTCGTCGGCGGTTCAGCGAGCGAATCCCCGCTGGGGGGCAGCCCGGCATCGGGCGGTGGGCTCGGTTCAGGCGGACCCACGTACGGGATCGGGGGGGCATCTATTCCGGGAGCCGGGAGCGACGCAATGGGTGGCTCGCGCGCGAATACCGGTAGCGCCGTGACCGGGGGAGCGATTGCAGCGCTCGGCAGTCGATTATCAACAGGTAGCACGCGAGCCAGCGGCGGAATGGTTTCCACGAGTGGCGGATCGGGCCACACGACGACGCAGTCGACAGGTGGAGCAAGAGGGACCGCAACCGGCGGTGCCAACACGAACGGCGGTCGGGCTTCCGGGGGCACCACCGCGGCCACTGGTGCTAGCGCAAACGGAGGAAGCGCGGCCGGAGGACTGGGCAGGGGCGGCACGAACGGCGGAGGCGCGCCGTGTCCTTATCCCACGAGCTTCAAGTGGTCCTCGTCTGGGCCTCTCGCGCAGCCGAAGTCACCAGCGGGTCACAATTTCGTGTCGTTGAAAGACTTCACTCATGTGTTCTTCAACGATCAGCACATTGTGTACGCGAGCGTTTTCGATAGTACGGCTAACGGCTACAGCTCGGTCAGCATGGTGTTCAAGGAGTGGTCCGATATGGCTTCGGCAAACCAGACCTACATGAGCGGCCTTAAGGTGGGCGGAACAGTGGCACCTACGGTCTTCTACTTCACCCCAAAGAGCACATGGGTGCTCATCACCCAATGGGGATTGAGCTACGCCACCGGGAGTGATCCTACTGACCCCGCAAAGTGGTCCGCTCGCAAGAACCTGCTGACCAATGGACCCAAGAACCAGATCGACCCCACTGTGATCTGCGATGCCACGAACTGTTATCTCTTCCACGCCGGCGACGACGGAAACATCTACCGATCGTCGATGCCAATCGGCAACTTCCCGGGCACGTTCAGCGGCTATCAAACCATCTTGACGGATACGCAAGCCAATCTGTTCGAGGCCGTCCAGGTGTACTCCGTGAAGGGCACAGGCGAGTACCTCATGATTGTCGAAGCGATGGGCAGCGGCGGTCGCTACTTCCGTGCGTTTCGGGCGTCGAGCCTCGGCGGTACTTGGACGGCTATTCCCGGAGCATCTACCGAAGCTACACCCTTCGCGGGCAAGAAGAACGTCTCGTTCAG
>JBLNFG010001127.1:0-4350 GCA_050263495.1 Myxococcales bacterium
CGATCGACGAGCGAAACCTCTTCGACCACCATGTCGACGAGGCGATTGACGTCACCTTCTTTGCGCGCACCTGTCATGCAGCCCTCGTCGCGGTTTCGTTGTCAGGTTCCTCGGATGGCGCGGCAGGTTGATTCTCTGCGGTGGTGGATTCAGGAGATCGAGCGACCTCGGGAACTTTGCGCGCAGAGCCGCCAATCGAAAATCCACTCAAATCTCCACTCTTTACGCGCTCCCAAAGCACGTCCGAAAGGACACGCACAGCGAAGAGCCAAGTACCCTTACGCACGCTGACTTGGCCTACAGTGAGGTCCGAAGGCGCAAGATAGGTCTCGAGCACCTTGACCTGATCGTTGACCCGCATTCGGTGCATCAAACCGAGACCACCGAACTCCTCCATAAACCGATGCGCAGCCTGCCGAATCTCTTCGGCGGAGTAGATGTCGCCCTGCGCGTCGACCACTTCGGGCTCGAGGACGATTCCGAGCACGTAGCGCTCGTCGTTCGGATCGAGCCCTTTGATGAGTGGGGCGGACTTCGCGAAGTCGTGCCCACGCTCTTCAACATTGAAGTCGAGAAACTCAACCTCGCCTTCGAGTGATTTGGTGGTCGGCTCGTAATTGGCGACGAGCAGCTGCGTGAGCGTCTTCGGGCCCCCTACGCCGCGCATGGTCGAGATGGTGCGCGGCGTGCGAATGCGCTTCGTCCAGAAACCCGAGTTCTTGACCATCTTCGGGAACCGACCTCGAATCCCATAGGTGATGAGGAACTTGCCCTTGAGGGACTTACAAAGCTTATAGAACCGCTCTTCATCGAAGTCCGATTCGCCGACGTTGACGTTGTACCCCGGATAGGGCGGATCCAAAAAGAACGCCGTGTCCCGGCTATCGTACTTGCGGACGACCTTCTCGTAGTCACCGCCGTAGATTTTGACGTTGCGAAGCCTTGGTGCGAACTGCTCGATGCGCTGGATGGTCTTGGCTTCGACGCCCGCGCTCGAGGGGCTGAAGCTCTTGCTTCGAAGCTTGCCGTAGGAGAAGTGCGTGACGTAGAGGAACCGGTGCAACTTGGCTACGTCATCCGTCGGCTGCGATTCGAAGAGCTCCTTGAACTTTCCCGGATCACCGGTCCACGGCATCTGCCGAAGGCGTGCGATCCCCTTCTGATCGAGTCCCTTGACGAGGCGGTATGCCTCCGCGATTTCCGGATCGGCGTCATTGATGACTTCGACCGGCACGGGATCTTTGGCAAACAAGACCGCGGCGCTGCCCGCGAAGGGTTCGACGTAAGTCTTGTGAGCGGGCAGCATTCGGACCAGGCGCGCTGCAATGCGTTTCTTGCCTGCGGGCGAGCCCCAGAGGGTCTTTTCGACCTCGTCCGGCACAGCCGTCATTGCCGCAAGCACGCGGCGCGCGTTGGCGATGGCATCCAGGCAACGACTACTCATGGTCGTTCACCTTCGGATCGCAGCCCCATGCCGGTGTACCCGTCTCAGGTGCACTCATGTCGCGCGGCCAGACCATCCGCGACTCAGAGGCATCCGCCGACCGAGGTGCGCCCTCGCGCAAGGTCGGAGGCCCCTCTTCACTGGCGGCTCCTCCGCTCGATGCGTCACTTGGAAGGCTCGGTTTTGCACTGTCGGACATCGTGAGACTCCAACAGAGGTAAAGGCACTTTGCTGGCCCCGCGGGGGACGCGTTTGAACGAAAATGGCCGAAACAGCTTCGCAGGAGAAAACACCTCGCACGCGCAGCCTAGAATCGGATAGGTTTTACACGCCATGGGCCTATACCTAGACCGCTTTCGATTCGACGACGCGCTGCCCGATTTGAACGCTGTCAAGGCGGAGGTCGAGCGTCGACTTGGCAATGCTCGGGGCCTAGATGGTCTGGAAGTGGAGGGGCAAAATGTATGCGCATACACGATGCTAGATCCATTCACGAGACCGGTTGTATGCGCGGTGCTGCAAGAACTTGGCGGGCAGTATGTTGACTTGAAGGGGGAATCAAGACCGCTTCCGATCCCGCAGTGGGCACACCGACCTATCCGCGAGATGCGATGGTCCGAACGCATGGCGGTTCGGTACTCGTGGTGGGCGTGGCTTCTCGGAACTGCGAGGAACAAGGGCCGCCAATAAGCGACACTGCCGCATCGGCGTGCGGCGGAGGCTCGCTAGACGGCGACGGTTGTTGACCGACAATGTCCATGAAATGGCGGCATGCCGATACCAGCTTCGCCCAGGGAGTTACCCGCAGCAAGGGTTCGGAATCGCCCGCGATCGTCACGGTTTCCCACGCCGGAGTTCAGGACCTCTGCCAGCGGCGTGCGGCCTTCGGCACCGTTAACGTATAAGAGCGCTCGACCACTCGTCTTGTCCGTGCCGACTCGAATCCATGGCATTAGCCGCTTGATGTCCTCGGGCTGGTCCATCTGCTCAACCGCGCCAAATCGAGCGAGCGCCTGGCCCACGGAAAAGGTCCGTCCGTGCAAGAACCTGCAGACGGGGGTGGTCACCTCATCGAGCACGGCTTCTACGACAAAGGTCTCGACGCCCGCTTCGGCGTAGCTACTCACTTGAGCGAAGGCGCGCCCCTGACCCACGAACGAACTCGCAATGAGGTTCCAGTACGCGTGAGAGCGGCTAACTAGCTGATCGTATGAAGCCAGTTCGAGGTCATGAACGATGTCGCTGTTGGCGATGCCTTCCTCTAGCCCTGCGGCTACGACCGCTCGAGCTTGCTGACTGAACCCTTCGAGGCGGCGACCGTACTCGTCGCGTACGAAGTTGCCCTGCGATCGGGCCACATACTGAATGATGCGCCGATCGATCGCGTTGAAGTCAGCGCTGATTGCAAGTCGCTGCCTTTGGCGAGAGTCGCTGCGCGTCGCCGCTACTACCGATTCGGCAGTCCTAGCGAACGGGACCTTGATCATCGTCACTACTGGCGCCAGAATCTTACCCGCCTCACGCACTGCCCGAGCGATAAGCTTTCGTCGCTGCTCTGGCGTGGTGTCTCGCCAGTCGATGTCGATGACACTCGCCACTTCGCGCACCGCGCTTGCGTCCGCCTCACCGGAGATGCGCCCCAACTCTGCCGCGAACACCGCCACGGCTCGGTCGAACCCTTTTCTCGTGCTGAGGTCCAGGCCCTTCTCGACGGGGGTCAACAAGTAATCATCGAGCAGGGAGTCGAGGAATTCCCTGGCTTCATGCACCGCTAGCAACATCTCATCGGAAGCGCAGATGTCGCACATGCTCGTCCTCCTCGATGCGAATGTTCCCGTCGTTGACGGAGATGAGCACCGCACAATAGATGCATCGCAGTGGCTTCGAGAAGGTCACGTTTCCCAGCGTTGCGCCTTCGGAGATGACCAACCCTTCGTGGTTCTGAAAGGCGATCGAGACGAATCCGCACCGCGGGCAGCAGAGGTGGTAGCCGATGATCGGAAATCTCGGATCTTGGGGAACTCGTCGGCTTTCACCAAGCTCCAGGTTGCACGGGCGCTTTGAAGTGGGGATGAGTCTCATGCATCCGTCCCCTCGAACCATCCCCGAAACTCTTCCGCTGGCACGGGGATCGTGTCTCTTGGTGCTTCATACTGGCGTGCGAGTTCAGTGCGTCGGTCCACCAATCGCTGCTCTTCGGCCTTGAGCTCCTGCCTGAGGGAGAGCAAAAACCGAACGTCCTTCAGCAAGGCAAGCTGGTGCTCTGCCGGCCTCTTGTCAGTGTCCAAATCCACCCGTTGGTTCTGCAATCCCGCCAAAGTCAGCGTGATGGGGCGCTTCGTCCAGTCGTCACCGAGCTTTCGGAACTCGCGATTGAACACGTCTCCAGCAAGCGTCCGGCCTTCCTCGGGAGTCAAAACGCCCACCCGCACCAGGCGCTCTACCATGTCTGCGAGTCGCTCCGGATCGCGAGGCATCGTGGTTTGGGTGCGAAAGCGCCAGAATCGAATCCCGAGGTCCGCCAATAGGCGGCGATTCATCAGAAAGTCGAACTCGTCGCGCTCGGGCTGGAATACCTGATCTTCGGCGAAGCGGAGGGCGCTCTCGGCAGTCGCGCGGTTGAAGTCCTTGGTTTCGCCCCGAAGGAGTCTCGGCAGGCGGAAAGCACTGCCAACTTTGTCGATGTTGCGCTCATCGTACTGACCGAAGAGCGCGTCCTTCTGCTGTGCCTCGGTGAGGGGATGTAGCTCGATCTTGGCTCGGCCACCGTCGCCCGTACCGGCCCCGTCCGCCTCCAAGATTGGGATTTTGTGGAAGTTCGCCTTGCCCTTGAGGTTCTCTTCGATGAAGCGCTCGATGCGCGGCACAGACGCATCCGAGATGCGGCCACCCGAGACCAGCAGAGC
>JBLNFG010001128.1:0-8183 GCA_050263495.1 Myxococcales bacterium
GGTGAGAAGCACCCACGGCGAACGCTCGCTTCTACGTTGAGCACCATCACAGAGCGAAATCACCAAAGGCTGGGCAATCGCTTGATCGAGCCAATCGCTGCGAACACGACCGGCGGTCGAGGTCGCATCCGGAGACGCCAACGGGTTGGTGGTCTACTCAACTACCACTATCGCGCGGCGGCCTGATTCGGTCCGATCGTGCATTTGCACACTACGAGGCGAGGCGAACGGTACGCGTGCCCGAAGAACACATTCAGAATTGCGAGAAGAACTTCCAGGTCTCCTTGGGCACCCAACCGTTCGTCCCGTCAGGCGAGGGGGTGTGATCACCGACAAAGAGGCATGACCGCACCGGATACTCAGCTTTGCAGCCCTTGAAATCGATGCAGGCGGCAGCCGTACTAGTGGGCTCGGGCAATAACGCCTCAAATGCACTTTGACTCAATGAGGGATCCGGATCCGTACACCCGTTGAGCTTTGCGAAGTCCATGAGCGGCGGCATGGGGAAGCTGGGATAGGTGCAGACGCTGTCCTTCGTGCCATGGGTCATAAAGTAGGCCACTGGCTTGTCGTGCTTGGCGCATCCACTCATTGTCCCGCCCGAGTGGGCGGCAACGGCGCGAATCACATCACCCATGCCACAGGCCATCGCATAGGACATGGAACCACCCATGCTGAAGCCCTCGCAGAAGATGCGCGACTTGTCGATGCAAAACTCGCTCTCCATTAGGGTGATGAGCTGACGGGAGAACTCGACGTCGGCACCGCTCTTGTTTTCCCAACCCAGCCCCATGCTGCCTTTGAGGCCCTGCGGCGCGACGAAGATCGTGCTGCCGCCGGCCAAATCCCATAGCCCGTAGTACGGTTTGGCGACGCCGCCGTCAGAAACGTTATCGGCCGTCCCCCCCAGCCAGTGATAGGACATGATCAGCCGATAGGGGTGCGTGTTGTCGTAGTTGTCTGGAACCTTGAGGTTGTACGTACGAGCGGATCCGGAGACTGTGATCGAGAGCGCCTTGCCGCTCTTGAGCGAAGGCGTCTTGCCGCAGCCTTCGCTTTTGACGGGGTCGCTACCTGCGCCCGTGCTTCCCGCGGTAGCCTGACCGCCTGTGGCGTTGCTCGATCCCGATTTGCCACCAGTGGCGCCTCCACCACTGCCGGTTTTGGCACCTGACGATGCACCACCCCGTCCGGTATTGGCACCACCTGCTGCAGCCCCGCCTTTGGTTGAACCAACCCCCGTGCTCGTCGTGACGCCGCCCGTCGCGGCATCGGAGCCACCGCTCTCGTCGTCGCCACTCTGAGTAGCACTGGTGCCGCCCGTCGAACTCCCCCCACGTTCGACCGAGGAGGTGTTGTGACTACTGCTGCCTTTGGTCGGTTGTGAATCACCGCCGGTGGCAGCTGTCGCGCTGCTCGAATTCGCGCCGCCATTGGCAGTTTCTCCTGGGGGATCTGCCGAGGGCCCATTGCTGGAACAACCAAGCGCAATGGCGCCGACTACAAACGAAAATCCATTGATCCGATTGAGCGAAGAAGTGCGCATGTCGTCACCTTTGCAGAGTGAAGTTCCGGCGAGTTAGAATTTGAACCAAACACATGCGGGGCTCGGCATTCGGAAACCGCTCACGCCGAGTTTTCTAACCCGTTCATGCCATGCGCCAACAACTACGTCAACGCATGAGTCTACTCTCCTTCATGGTTTATGAGAGCGCGTGATGACTGCACGCATTCGCTCGAGATTCAAAGAACCCCAGCCTTTCGTCACAATAATGTGGCGCCACGCGAAACGTGACCCCTAGGCGCGCGATTCCGCTGAGACGATGGGTCCTACGGACCCGCCACTACGCGGCGAATCGCGCTACTAGCCTCGTTTCTTTGGGCTGCACCCAAACCCCAATTCGCTCCGCTAATTACTAGTACCCCTCATCTCAATAGACTCGGGGTACTAGTACATGAAGCCATGTGATGTTGGCTTCGCATCGCACGCGGAATACTATAGCGGAACCCAATATGTTCCAATTGGCACCGCGCTATGCGACCGCAATCCCAGGCAGAGAGAGCGTGCAAGTGCCACATTATCTGACTGCGGACTCATTGCTGGAGGATTCGAGTGAAGCGACCAGGCACGAGAACGATATTCATTGCGGGATCAATCATCCTCGGAGTCCTGGCGTCTACGCAGGTCGCGAAGAGGAGACCTCCTCTGTCGGAGCAATCGGCAACCCCAAACGTGATCCAAATCGACCATCCCGCAGAGGCGACAATTTTGCCACCCCATCTCTGGCCTGCTCCCACCTGGCTGTGGAGGGATCCCAGTAAGCAGGTAGTGTCATGGCGGATCGAGATTACGTTCTCTGATGGGTATCCGGCGATCGTGGTCGACTCGGAAGGAGAGCGCATGCGTCTTGGAGAGAGCGATCCTCACGCTGTCGCTCCGACAAACCAGCCACCGGCACTGACGCCGGAGCAAGCGGCGGCGCACAGTTGGACCCCGGACGACGCCACGTGGGCCAACATCCAACAACACTCCGTCAACCGTCCGGCAACTGTTACGATCACAGGGCGCCTTGCGGACGGCTCTCAGCGGATTGTTTCGCGCGGTCAGGGTTCGATTCTGACCTCCAGCGATCCGGTGGGTGCTCCGATTTTTTACCGTGATGTTCCGCTGATGCCGTCGGAGAACGAGAAAGGCGTAATCAAACCGCTGGCTCCAGAAGCGCTCTCGTTGATTACGTGGAGACTGAGAAATGTCAGCGAGAAGCAAAGCCGAGTCGTGATGCAGGGCCTGCACACCTGCGGCAATTGCCATTCCTTCTCCAGAGATGGACAGGCGCTCGGGATGGATATGGACGGTCCTGGGAACGACAAGGGACTCTATGCAATCGTGAAGGTTCAGCCAAAGATGTCCATCCGCAGCGATGACTTGGTGGCATGGAGCACGTTCCGCGGAAAACTCGGGAGCAAACTCCGAGTCGGATTCATGTCGCAGATCTCGCCTGACGCCCGCTACGTGGTCACCACGATCAACGATCCGGGCATTGATCAGACCGACTATCAGCGTCGCAAGCATCCAATCGATCTCGTGCGAAACTACTACGTAGCCAACTTCAACGACTATCGGTTTCTACAGGTGTTCTATCCCACGCGCGGCGTGCTTGCGTGGTACAGCCGCAAGACGGGACAGCTGAACTATCTCCCGGGTGCCGACGACGCGCGCTACGTACATACGAACGCAGTGTGGAGTCCCGACGGCAAGTATCTCGTATTCGCCCGAGCTGCCGCGCGAGACGCCTATCCTACGGGCGCTCCGACTGCAAAGTACGCCAACGATCCGAACGAGACGCAGATCCAGTTCGACCTGTATCGAATTGCGTTCAATGACGGTAAAGGCGGAGCACCAGAGCCAATCCTAGGGGCCTCTCACAACGGAATGAGTAATTCATTTCCGAAAGTTTCACCCGACGGACGATGGATCGTGTTTGTTCAATCCCGAAATGGATTGCTGATGCGTCCCGATAGTCAACTCTTCATTGTGCCAGCGAGTGGAGGTGCCGCTCGCCGCATGAATTGCAACACGGCACGCATGAATTCCTGGCACAGCTTCTCGCCGAACGGTCGCTGGATGGTCTTCACGTCGAAAAGCCTGACGCCCTACACCCAGCTGTTCTTGACTCACATCGACGAGTCTGGCAACGACAGCCCCGCCGTCCTGATCGACAACTCGACCGCCGCAAATCGGGCCGCCAATATCCCAGAGTTCGTCAACATTCCTTACGACGGCATGGAACAGATCGAAGCGCCCGCCGCTGAGTCTGCCATGCACATGGATGTGGCAGCTGAGTCGATGAAGCGTCGTGAATTCGAGGTCGCTGTGAAGGAGTGGACCCGAGCACTAGAACTCTCCCCGAAAGAGCCGCGTGCGCACAACAGCAAGGGGGTTGCGTTAATGGAACTCGGAAGAGTCGAGGAGGCAATCGCGCAATATCGCGAGGCTTTGGCGCTGAACCCTCAGTACCCCGAGGCTCACAACAACCTCGGTGAAGCCTTGGCAGGCAAGGGCGCACTGAAGGAAGCCGTCGCGCAGTTCGAGAACGCCTTGAAGGTTGATCCCGAGTATGCCGTTGCTCACGCGAACCTGGGTGTGACACTGGCCCGCAGCGGGTTGGCGGAGCAGGCTATCGCGCATCTAAAGAAGGTCGTGGAGCTCAACCCCGACGCAGCCGAAGCCCGCAGGAATCTTGGTCATGCTCTTGCAGACCAAGGAGACTTCGAGCAAGCGCGCGTTCAGCTTGAGGAGTCCTCCAGGCTTTCCGGTGGAAAGGAGCCGCTAACCTTGCATCTGCTTGGGCGCGTCTACGCTGATCTGGGAAGGAGCTCCGAGGCCATTCAGACTGAGCGTCTGGCCCTGGCGAGCGCTGCCGAGCAGGGCAATGCCAGGCTCATCCAAGCCATCGGTGCCCACCTCGAACAACTGACACGAGTCAGTTCCCCGCTCGAACCTCTGGGTTCTAGGGAATCGCGCTGATGTGGCTTGTGGCCGCTTCATGCAGCAACAAGCGGACCGATGAGGACGCCGGCGTGGGAGGGTACCCCGCGCAGTCAGGGAACACGGGTGGCGCCAGCGGAGGTGGAGGTAAGGCGGGAAAAAGCGCCAGTAGGGTTGACGTTTCATCTGGTCGCGGCGGCATCCTGGGTGGCGAGAGTGCGTCCTTTTCCAACCAAATCACGACTCCACCGCGACGAACCAACCAAATCACGACTCCATCACCAATATCGGTGCATGACTATGGTGGTACTCGCTTCCTTTGGGTTTGTCCGGCGCGACTACGGCGAAGTGCGGACGTCTTCGTTCGGCGCGAATACGGCGGGCTGTCGACGTCGATACGGGCTCTCTGATCCCTGCGACCTCAACGCGAGTTGGAGCTTGGTGGATTGTTCATGCCCCATTCCGGCGCAGGATTCGTGACAACGTCCAAGCCGTAGTGCGACGAGCAACGACGGGAGGTTGGCAAGAATCCTCAGCGCCGCAAAGGCAGGCACAGTCCACCAAGCAGCGCAAGTCGGACACGGAAGTCTGAAGTCTGAAGTCTGATGGTCGAGTCAGCGATCAGCAATCCGAGTCAGCCATCAGCAATCGGAGTCAGCGATCGGAGTCAGCCATCAGAATCAGTGGCGGAGAGGGAGGGATTGACTGCGCGCGTTGCGCGCTCCCTCGTGCTGCGCACTCCCTCGTGCTGCGCACTCCCTCGTGCTGCGCACTCGGGCCGTCGCCCTCACTGACACTCGTCCACTGCGTGGACTCTCGGGCATTCCTTGCTTTGCAAGGAGCGTCGCTCTCGCCGAAAAGCTCCACTTCGTGTTTTGCTGCCTCCACTGGTCAGCGCTGCGCGCTGACCACCTCGTCCAACATCGTGCTCGGTCGCCGCTAGCGACCTGCGTGCGATGGGAAGGTTGCGAGGAACGACTTCGCTGGCACGTTCAGAAACCGGGTTCGACTCGGGGAGAGGTCATTCGCACCGGTGACACGCCCCCAAGAGCGACGCTCGCGTTGATGGAGCGCTCGAATGTTCCGAGGCCTCTCCGTTCGTGCTGGACTATTCGCGGCTAATTGTGGCGCCGTCGTGCAGTCGCGCACAAGGTGGCCTAGCGTCTTGACGACGATAGGCACAGCAGAGGCGTAGCGAGCGTCGCGAAGATCGGTCAAGTTTGACTCAGCTCGATTGTTCGCCAGCACTGTCCGGTTCGCAAAAGTGAGGTGCCGATGAATGCGATTCGTGTCGCCTACCTGTTGACTCTCATCAGTTCGATTGGCTGCGGTTCGAATGAGCAGACGCCGTCGCCCGTGAGCGGCGAGGGGACGACAACAAGGAGCTCGACCGCTACGCTCGACAGCCCGCAGGGCAACGGTGGCGGTACCTCGTCATCCCAGACAAGCGTGAGCAGTACGGGTGGCGCCTCAGCCACAGGCACCGGTGCTCTGAGTGCTGGTGGCACGAGCGGTGATGGTTCGACCAAGCGTGGCGCAACGACGAACGCGAACGGCGGTACGGCGAGTAGTCGTGGGAGCACGACCAGAGGAAGCAGCGGCGGTACCAACAGCGGCGCCAGTAACAGCGGCGCCAGTAACAGCGGCGGCAACGCCAACGGCCGTACGTCGACCAGAGGGGGCGCTACGGTTGGCGGAAGCTCGAGTAGTCAGGGAGCCGCTGCTGGGCCCGCGCCGGGTTGCGGCAAGGCGGCGCAGGCTACGGGTGCTCAAGAGCTGACGATCCCGATCGCTGGAACCGATCGCAGTTACATTTTGTTTATCCCGACGAACTACGACTCAAGCAAAGCGCTTCCGCTCGTCTTTGCCTGGCACGGACTGGGTGGCAGCGGCGCGCTTGCTCGTCAGTATTTCGGGCTTGAGCGTGCAGCGAGTAACCAAGCGATTCTCGTCTATCCGAGCGGTTTGCCAACCACCGACGGCAAGACGGGGTGGACCCTGACGCAGGATGGCGTCGATATTCAGTTCTTCGACGCGCTGTTAGTCGATATCTCCGAAAAGTACTGCGTCGATCGAGCCCGCGTGTTCAGCACTGGACACAGCTTTGGCGCGATGATGACCAACGCGCTCGGCTGTTTCCGCGGCGACGTGCTGCGCGGCGTGGCCCCAGTCGCTGGCATGCCTCCCTTTGGCAGAGCCACTTGCAGCAGCCCCGTCGCTGCCTGGATCTCCCACGGAGAGAACGACGCCACGGTTGACTTCACCGACGGCGGGATCGCTTCGCGTGATTTCTGGATCAAATTGAATGGGTGTTCGCTCGAGACCGAGCCCGCCGCAGTCGATCCCTCGCCCTGTGTTGCCTATGAAGGCTGCAGCGAAGGTCACCCCGTGCACTGGTGTGTGCACCAGAGCAACCACAACTGGCCCAGCTTCGCAGCAGCCGGGATCTGGGCCTTTTTCGATGGATTGAAGGGGTGAGTAGCCGAGGGCAGCGTCGTATCCGGGGCCCGTAGGCACGACTTGACCACGCCGCCCAAACCAAACTCTCGCTGATCAAGCGATCCAGTGAATTCGGAAGAGGTATTGATGGCCGCGCAGTCAATTGAGCGCAGCTGCGCCCCATTCGTGGACGCAAGGCGCCGTCGACTCGGGTGAGATCGCGCGAGACCGGAACTCGCATCGTCGCCTTCACGTGTCAGCGGAACCGCTGCTTCGCCGCGTCCGTGACGGGAGCGAAAAAGTTGATGAGGTTCCCTTCGGGATCGCGGAGGGGTCCTCGTGCTAGTTCCTTTTTTCCGCGCCCCGTGACTGCAGTAGTCGCAGGGACTGTCTCGGTTGCAGGGACTGCCACAGCGGTTTCTCCGCCTTCATTCGCAATACGGTTGGTATGGACCTTTGCGCTGCTATGGCCGGGGCCCCAGAACGCATAGAAAACAGAGTATCGGACGACTATCGCTCCAGCGTTGCGGGGCGACAAACGAGACGGAGCCCATCACGAGGCTTCGTCTCGTTTGCTATGCTCACACCAAACCGTTCGGCGGCACACGCGAGAACTAGAACCCGAACAGTTTCAATGCCCGACTGCAAGCACCGAGCCTTTCGCTGCGCCACAGGCGACCTCGTCACTGCGCTCTTCAATCGGCGGTAGCGGTCGCGTGTGCGCCGCAAGAGTGGTCTTCGAACGAACCTGGAGCTTGCCGTGCGCGAAAGGTTCCGCCGTGTCTCTAGGGATCAGAGCGTGCTTCTGCCGCGGATGTGCCCCGAATACACGCCGGCGACGGTCGATACCGTTGTTGGGTGGCTATTCATGAGGTAACAAATCCCATTTCCGCTTGCTGGCGGCCACCACGAATAGCTGTTGCAGCGGCTGCGTACCAAAGACCTCCGCCATGCGATCTATGGACATGCAATGCAGATAGTGGCACCGGAGCGCATTGCGTTCATCCGGGCCCAGCAGTTCGATTGCGCGCTGGAGCGCCAAGCGAAATTCGGAATGATGAGACTCCCGAAGCAGCAGGAATTCCGGATCGTTCTCTGCTGCGGTGCCCAGTTCGTTCGCGCGGGAGTCAATCACGAGTCGGTCCCGCTTGCCGGAACGAACCTCGTTGAGCAAGAAACGAGTCGCGACAACCCGAAACCAGTTGCGAAGCTGGCCCCTACCTCGAAATTCGAGAATTCTCGGTGGAGAGTCGCC
>JBLNFG010001129.1:0-3790 GCA_050263495.1 Myxococcales bacterium
CGAAAGCTGGCCTTGGCCTTGCTTTGAGAAATCCGTCGACGATTTAGTTTTCTGGCGGCACAGGATGCGGACCCGTTGCTAGAGCCGTATTTTGCACTGTCGCGCGGTCGTGTTCGCATTGTTGCGCGCTTGAAGGTGACGACACGAGCTTCACCCAGTACTTCAACGTGCGTCAGCAGAAGCGTACGAGCGGAACCATCGACGTTGGCTGCCATATCGCTTCCTGGAAGGCTAAAGGCATGAGCGTCGGCTCCTTCTACGAAGTCTCGATGACCGTTGAAGGATACCAGAGCAGCGGAACAGCTGACGTGAAGTTCTCGATGAAGTAGCGCTCGGTACAAGCGTCACTCGCTTGGAGCGCCAGCGCGCGACACGTAACGCTTGTTACTGCTGAATGTGTTGAGAAACGACCGTTCCCAGAACGCCCGCTTCTGCCATATTGGCCATTGACGAATGGGGTGCTCGAGGAATGGCGGTGCCACCACACTCTTGGCCGGGCAATAGGCGCTTTCTTGTCCGCGTACTCAGTTCCAGGTAAGAGGTGAACCACGCAGCCATGATCAAGACCATTCTCGCGGGACTCTCTCTGATCGACAGCACGGGCCTAACGATTTTGGCCATCACGCTCGCAACTCTCGTCCTCGGCATGGTTGCCAACCTTTGGTTGCGTGTGCGCTATGCCGCCATCGAGTGGGAACTCCGACGGGAAGGACGTCCAGAACGTCCATTCCAGCACCGCGTGTTGCAGAACATCGTTCGGGACGCCGCGGAAGTGGCGCATCATTCGGGTGAGTGGAATGTGCAGGCGATCATCGAGGACCGTTTTCAATCTGACCTTCGCGCCATGCTCTTGGCTGAACGGTTCGTGCGATCGTCAACCGGCCTGGTCATCATCCTTGGTCTGTTGGGCACGTTCTATGGCTTAACCCTCTCGATAGGTCGCATCGTTCAACTCGTTTCGGGCGACCCCGCGGTGGCGACGGACATCGCCGGTGGCGTTAGCCAAGGCCTGAGTCACGCCTTAGCGGGCATGACAGTAGCCTTTTCCAACTCATTGGTTGGGATCCTGTCGGCGGTAATCCTTACGGTGTTCGGCATTCTGTCGAACGTTTCGGATCGAAGGACTGCGGTCATGGTCCAGGTCGAGACCTTTCTCGAGCGTACCCTGCCTCGTCCACATTCGGCGACGGAAGGCGTGTCCGAATTCGGTGGCTTCGGCACGTCGGTTGCCCGCCTCGACGACGCTATTGCGCGCTTCGACGGCGCACTTCAGTCGTTTGCAACCACGACGCGTGATTTTCGCGAGTTCAATCATCACCTGAAGGACAACGTACAACGCCTGAGTCTCGCGTTTGCCGACCTGTCGGAAACGTTGAAGGCGCACACGGGGGCTCTGCGGTCCGGTCCGAGGAGCTGAAGGGCTATGTCCGTGAGGAATCGACGACACCTTTTGTCGGATCACGAAGGCACGCGGGAGATATGGCCCGCATTTACCGACGTGATGTCGACCATGGCACTTATCATGTTCGTGCTGGTCCTACTCGCCTATGTGCAGAACTTGGTCAGCGAGAAAAGGCAAGAGGCCTATCGGCTGCAGATTGCAGCTTCGGAGAACCAGCTACGAATGGTGCAAGCCGAAGTGATGGCTGGCAAGGCCCAACTTGCCGCCTCGCAAGGTAAAGTGTTGGAGCAACAGGCGCTTGTCACTGCCAGCAACGAACAACTCGGAAATCTACGGGCCCAACTCCAAAGCATCGCTGTGCTGCGTGTCTCGGTGCTTGGCAAGTTGAAGAGCGCAATTGAAACGCAGCTCGCGAAGCCTGGAACCGGTTCTCAGGTTGCAACGATTGGCGACAATGGCGATATCGCCGTCAACGAGAGTCTGGTGTTCGAATACAACTCCCACGCCGTAAAGGACGAGGCCAAGCCGGTTCTGGATGCCCTTGCCAAGGCACTCGGAAACCTGTTGGCTGATAACGAGGTGCGAGCGAACATCGACACCATCGCGATTCAAGGCCACACCGACGAGCGCGGTTCGGTATCGTTCAACTGGGAGCTGTCGGCCAAGCGCGCCACAGCGGTCCTTCAATACCTCTTCCAGAGCAACCCGGTGCTTGCAGATGCTTATGGAAGTTATTTTGCCGCGAGCGCGTTCTCCAAGTTCCGCCCCGTCAATCCAGAGAAGACGGAAGCCGCCTACCAGCAGAATCGCCGAATTGAGATCTCAGTTGTTCCTAAGGACACGAACGTTCGCAAGGTCATCGACGCCTACATGCAAGGTGCGCAACCGTCCGCGCCGCAACCAGCAGCAGCGTCGACTGCCATCCAATCTCGAGCAGCCTCGCCGCCTCTCCCGTGAGAAAGGTACTCGTCCCACTTGCAAAATGGGACAGTCGCGGAGGAGTGACGCCCGTCTGCTAGACGCTCCGATTGAGGTCTCCGTGCCGCGGCGAGGGCCGAGGTGAGGCGTGAGGAGCATCCCTTGGGCGTGGATTGAGGCAGAACGGGGCAGCCTCGTGAGCACTGGGGCGAAGAATCCGAGGTGTTAGCCAGATAGAGTGGCGCAGATCCCCGACAAGCCGCATCGGATTCCACGCTGACTACTCAAAGCGGCACAAGTGTTGCAGTGGTAGCCAGAATGACCACAGACGACCCGCAGCCCGCAGCCAAGGGGGATTCTCGCTATCACCGCATCCTCGTGGCCGTAGATCTTGGCGACTCCGCACCCCACGCGTTGCGGGAAGCTCGCGCCATCGCAAGCGCGTGCAATGCCGAACTTGCGATGATTCACGTGCTACCCGATTTCGTCAGCCTAAGTACGCTCCATCCGGATGGTTATGCCGGTTCACTTCCCGCGATGGAACAGTATGCCGCAACAGCGCGAAGCAAGATTCGGGAGTGGACACAGCGAGCAGAGAGCGAATCTAACCTCGAGCTCAAGCTCGAGCGCGGTGCTGCCGCGACGAAGATCATCGAAGTCGCCGAGTCCTGGGGCGCCGAGCTTATCGTCGTGGGTAGCCACGGGCACGACGAGCAAGCTTCGACGCTAAAGGGCGTACTGCTTGGAAGCGTCGCCAAGAAGGTCGTGCACAATGCTCACTGCCCAGTCCTCGTTAGCCGCAAGGGAGCGATAGGGCAGCGTGTCATCGCAGCCACTGATCTCTCCGACCCGTCTCTGCCTGCCATCAGTGCAGGCGCCGCTGAGGCGAGGCGTCGTGGAGCGCGTCTGGAGGTGGTCCACGTCGTCGACCCGGCAGCTGCCGTCTATGCGGCAAGCGCTGGCGGCTTGTTAGGGTTGACGATTGCCCTGCCTCCGCCTGAGATTCAAGCGGAGGTCAAGCTCGCGTTGCTAGACACGCTACAGCAGGCGATTCATCGTCTCGGAGCGGAAGGCGACGCTGTGGTGCTGTATGGCGACCCAGCAAAGGCCATCGTTGAACACGCTTCCCAACGTGGCCCCGCACTGATCGTGGTGGGGACGCACGGCCGCAGCGGGCTTCGTCGAATAGCGCTCGGTAGCGTGGCGGACGAGGTAACGCGTGCGGCGCCTTGCTCAGTGCTTGTGGTGCGTCACCAAGAGTAGCCAGTCCCAGGCTCTTCTCGCGTTTGCGTCAACCGTAAGCATCGTTCGAAATCCACACGCACGCGCACGCCAACAGCCCTCGAACGAAGCCACAGACACGCTCCCTCAGTTCTTCGGAGTTTGGTAGAACTCTCGCGAAATGCGGACATATTTCGGCTTCCGAACGCTTGAAGAAAGCGGGCCAGTGTTGGGATGCAATTAGGTGAG
>JBLNFG010001130.1:0-5686 GCA_050263495.1 Myxococcales bacterium
GCGGCCCGCGTCGAGGGTGAGCACGCCCAGGCGATCTTGGCACAGCACGGGTGGCGGCGCCGCAAGCTCCCCGTTCTCGATCAGGTAGACCACGTCCTTCTCCGATACCGTGAAGACCGCGGGGTGAGGGTACAGTTCCTTGACGATCCGGTTTCCAAATGCCGTCAAGCTCGAACCGAAGCTGGTGCCGAGATCGCGTGGATTGGTTTGGCGACCGCGGAAGTAGAGTTGCCCCGCCATGAACGCCGCTTGCACGGCTTCCTGCAGCTCGTGTTCGGCGCTCTCCAAGCGGTTGCGTTCATCGATGAGCAGACGCTGGCGCTCGTCGCTGAGCGAACTCGCGTTACTGCCGTAACGCTCAATCATGCGGTGCGATTGGATCCACTTGATGGCCGCATAACCTGCCGCTTCCACATCGCCCGTCACCCAGACCACCCGATCGCGGTACTTGGCCGTATCACTCTGGGGCACCCAGGTATCGGCGCTAGCACCCTTGGTGAACTGGAAGTCGACGGTAACGACGGTGTACTTGCGCTCGTCCTTGAGGCGCTCGTCGCGGGCATCCGCGGAGTCCGAGTACAGCGCGAGCCACGGCAACTCGACGTTCTCGAGCCGCGCCTTGTCGGCGCTAGCGAGCAGGTGCGTCAGGGCCTCACGCACCTGCTCTGACTTCTGCGCGTCGGTGGGGGAGTACTTGTCCCGCTCATTCTGCCACTCCTGCCCCGCGGAGCTCTCGATCTTGTACCCCGTCTTCTCCGAGTAGCCGAGGAAGCTCGAACCCTTGAGCGCATCCAGGGCCGGCTGCACCTGGGGCAAGAGGTTCCCGTCGCCCAGTCGCGAATAGAGGCAACGGGCGATGAGCTCGGCGCTGGTCTTCTGATGATCTTGCACCAGCTCCAGCATGGCAACGGCTTTGACGACTCGCGCCATCGCCTCCGGCTCGGGTTGCTTGGCGCAGAACTCGAGCGCGCGCCCAATCGTCATCTGCACGTCGGGATTCAGGGCACTGGCGAGCAGATCGTAGATGAGATCGAGCGTGATCAGTGTGCCCACTTCGCGGCGTGCCAATCGTTTCTCACGGAACAGATCGCCAAGGAGCTGCAACAAGCCGCGAATCGCGTGGGAATCACCCTGAGCGCGCACCGAGCGCGAGCGTAACCCCGACGTGATATCGAGCAGCAGATCGACGTGGCCCGGCAACAGCGGGTAAATCTCGACGAAGTCCGTCTCGGCGATCTCGTCGCCGCGGTAGGCGTACAAAGCCAGCGCCGAGCGGTGTTCGCGGAAGAGTTGCTGGAGCTCGGGTTCGAGTTTCTTCTTCTTGCGGAGCAGACGCTTGTGCACCACATCGCGAATGTTCGACACCCCCAGGTGCACGCGCAGTTGGGCCGGGAAGCGATCCTTGAGTTTGTTGATCGCCGCGGCAACGCCCGTTCCCTCCTCGAGCTTCTGCTGTCCGGTACCCAGCAACCACACCTTGCCCTTCAGGCGTTGGCCCAACGCGGAAACGAAGGATTGTAGGGCAAGCATGCGATCCTCGTTGTCGTGGACGTACTGACTGACCTCGTCGATGACCACGAACAGCGTGCACGCCGGACAGCGGTGCTTGAGCATCTGTTCGATGGCCTGCACGGCTTCGTCTGCCGAGCGACGGCTCTCGAATTTCGAGCCGCTGCGGCTGTCGACCCACGACAACGGATCCGTGAAGATCTCGGGCTGGAGCGCGTGCAGCACCGCCGAGAAATGATCCTCCACCAATTGACTGTCCTTGAGTTGCGTCCAGGGCTTGCCGTGCACGCTCTGTACCGTCTGGATGAAGGACGCGTAGAGGCCCTCGATCTCGAGCTTCAGCTCGTACTCGGCCACCAAGTGACTGGTCTTCGAGTATCCCAGGCGATGCTGCACCTGCCGCACTGCGACGGCGTGGATGTGCTCATTGTCGCGGGCGCGACTCCCCACGTCGAACACCACTGCGAGCGGCTGAATGCCGTCGGTCAGGGCATGCCACGCATTGCGGAGATCCTTCGCGTTCGGGGAATGATCTTGAGCGAGGAGCGCCTCGGAGAGCAGCTTGCCGTCGGGGAGTTTGCAGCCGTCGAGTGACAAACCAAGTAGCTTGGTAAAGCTCGATTTGCCCGAGCCGTAGAAGCCGGAGATCCAACACGCGGGCAACTCAGGACCCCCCGATTTATCACGTTCCCGCGCCATGGCGCTGAGTAGCCGAACGAACTGTTCGTGGATCCCACCGTCGGTGGCGCGCGCGTCGCCCGTCGGGTAACCCCCGGTGATGATGTATTCCTCGACTTCACGTTTGAGTTCCTCGGGCTGTTGTTCGTGGAAATACACGACTGGAGGAATGGCCCGCGTGACGTCTTTCTCGAAGTAGTCTTGGATCAACATGGTTCACCGGTAGATCCGAGGTCGGTAGTCGCGATCCGCAGGCATCACACCCATGAACGAGAGACCCGTCTCGCCCACGGCGTGTCCAGGGTAGAGGAGCACGATCGGCACGTTGCTCGTTCGCCCGGCGAGGTGCTTGAGCAGTGCTGAGGTGCGCAGGAAGGGATAGAGTGCGCCTGCGCGTCCAAGTAGAATCACGGTCCGCTCGAGGTTGCCGGGCTGCTCGCGGATAATGCGCTCGATCTCGACGATGACGTCGTGGGCCAACCCTTCGGGACCCTCGATCAGGTTCGCGACGCGCTCCTTGAGTGTACGCAGGCCACGCCACGGATCGGCAGAGGCGGCCAAGCGTTTCTCGCGCGCGATCATGGCTTCCACGAACTCGGAGCCCTGGGCGCGCAAACGAGCGAGCAGCAGCGAATGCAGCGGGATCACCCCCGTGGTCCAGCCTGCGTCGCGGAGCTCTTCCATCAAGCGCTGGATCGCCTCGCGCAGCGGGAACTCGTGTTCGGGATCATAAGGAAGGATCGCGAAGTTGTAGTTGCGGACGGTACTGATCTGCGGCCCATCGAAGCGCATCAGATCACTGCGCAACGCGTCCAGCGCCCGATTGAGGGCGGTCGGGTGTTGGTACACGGTCATCCGCCACCTCCAAGGTAGCGCAGGCCCCAGCTTCGTAGGTTTGGTTCGAGCCAAGTGACGTCGATGACGCGACCCAACTCCGTCACGCACACGCCGGGCACGCACGTGCCAAGCCGTCCAAAGCTCTCGGGATCGATCCCCAAGGATCGCAGGTACGGGTTGTTATCGAGGGAGCCCTGAATGCGAACCCCTCGAAGCACGTAGAGCACGTAGCCGAGAACACGCTCGGGCACCGCGTGGAGCATCAGCTTTCTCGGATCTTGCTGTCCCAACACGAGGCCCGCCTCCGCAGTCGTCGCGAGCAGGTTGGACGCGAACTTGGCGCAGGTGGCGACGGACCATCTTCCCGGCTCGAGATTGGCGACCCAGCGCGCCACCACGTCGCGATCGATCGTGGTCTGGCCGTGGGCGCGACGCGTCGGCAGCATTTCCCCCGTGAACCGGCGATAGATCGGATCCGCGAGTTGCGTATGGACGTGACAGAGGTACGGCCGCAAATTCGACGGCACGGTGCCGAGCTCGTGCAAGAGTGCCAACGCCTCCGGAAAAGCGTCGAACCGCGCCGCCATCTCGGCGATCAGAGTGCACACCCGCGCTTCGCTCCTGACGCCAAACCAACGGCCCTCGAACGCTCGACGTGACCGCGCCGCCCAGACCAAATCCAAATCAGCATGCTGCCAGTACGCCTGGGAATCGGCGACAGCAAGTGTGCAGCGAAGGATGCGTGCATGGGTCGTGGTCGATTCGGTGCGAGCCCCATCGCGCGATTGCAGCCCGCCTGAGCGAGATTGCAACTCACCCGAGTGCGCCCTGCGCGTCCACCGATCTGCCGCAACCATGGCTGCAGTTAGGCTCAAATCGGCACCTCCGTGAACGGCAAGGGATAGGCATTGGCGAGCGGGGCGAGTGCAGCCGCAAGCAAGCGCGCCATTTCGAGCGGCGCCTTCCGAGAAGCGCTGACTTGGCGCCCCGAGGGCGTCACGTGAACGGCGGGTTTCCCCAATTGTTCCAGCTGGCACAAGAAGGAACGCTTGGACCATTCGGCACCTACCAGAAAGTGTTCTCCCAGCACTTCGGCGGGAGCACTGCGATGGTTGCGATGCCACACCAGGCGATCGTCGAGCTGTTCATCGAGCACGAATCCAAAGTGGAATAGGGAGCAGACGCGATCCCCGTGCGCGAGCTTTCCGCGGGCCGCTGCATCAATGCGGGAGGCAGCTTTCCGCGCTAATCCGAGGCTCGCCCAAACGGCGGTCTTTGGGGTGAGTCGCGCGAAGAGATCACCACCACCCTCGGGATCGATGAGATCCGACTTCCACCATCCGAGCCGCTTGGGATCGCCTGCGGTTTCTCCCGCCCAAGCTACAGTGAGTTGAAGCGCTAAGATCGCGTCGAGTTCGACGGACGTTGGTGTCACGGCGGTTGCCTCCGGGTACGAAGCGCGAACCCGTAACCAACGGCGCGCTTCACCGTCTCAACGACGCGCAATCCAACCAACAACAGAGTTTATTCGCCAAGTTCACTAAGCTTGTCGGACAACTTCTCACAATGGACGCGGAACCGAGTCTCTAACTAGGCGCTACATCCGCGAGTCGTGCGCTTCGCACAGCTTCGCACCGTGAAAAAGGACGCTGGGCAATTGACGACTCCTCACTGAGAGAACTAGTCTGGCCGACTCCGTCACGATTGGCCCCCTTCGCGAACCGCGGCGACGCCAGCTCCATGTGAGTGGTGTCGTGGATCACGAGAATGCTCGGGGAGTCTTCGGGGCCGTCGCGATCCCGACGTGTTTGAGACCACCGGTATGTGCTCGAATGCATCGAGGGGGCGTTTCGCCGAGCCTCAGCAGTGCGCGGTTCGCTGCAACGGCGAGTAGTCTGTGCCCTATCGCGACGGCGGCCACACAGCCAAGGAGCGAGCAGGCGGTCGCCATTGGTCCGTTTTTGGTTTGGCTTGGCTTGGCTTGGCTTGGCTTGGTTTGGTTTGGTTTGGTCGGCGCAATCACAGCGAGTGACGAGATGCGGGCGCGAAGCAACTGAGGCGAGTCACACCATGCCGAATCCGACACAACAATGACTTTTTGGCGCGACATCCCGAACCGACGCAACAACGGCTTGGCGCGCCTCCCGAGCCGACACAACAACGGTTTTATCGCACGATCCGAGCCGACGTAACTACGGTGTGTCACGCCAAGCCGGTCCGTGTTAACCTCGGTCCCGATGTTTTTTCGAGACTGGTGGCGGATCGAAACGGACTTTGGATCCGTAATGCTCGAGCTAAACGAAGCCGGCAGAGTCGAGGGAGCCGGCGGTGAGAGCGCGGGTCCGAGTGATCCCTTCGAGACGGAGAGGCTTGTTGGCGAGCTGACGTACGGCATTGAATGCCGTCATCCGCGCATCAGTGTTGCGATTCTTGAAGTCTACGCTCGACGCCACTCCATCGACTTCACCCCCGGTACTAGTCTAGACAGTGTTCCTCCCGGGGCGATGGATCACCTCCGTCCAACGCTGATCGATTTCCTCAAAACCGAAGTCGGAGCCGGCGCGATTCGCTTCCGCGAAGCTCGAATCCCGACGCGCAAGCGTGAGCGCACGATTAAGTTCGCCTTCGCGCCGCAACCCACAACGCGTGAAGACCTCACGTT
>JBLNFG010001131.1:0-3487 GCA_050263495.1 Myxococcales bacterium
AGTCGGCCCCGTTTTCCGCGGACTTCATAACTGATTTGCCCAGCGCCTGAACGACCATACCACCACCCGCGAACAACGTAGTATCAGCAGTGCTGAACATATATCGAGGCCCGACGCCAAGCTGGCTCATGCTAAACCGCTCCTCTCCGTTCGTATCCCACGCCAAACGGATCTGAGTCGTGAGCATCCAGCGAGGGGTGTCGTAGCGTAGAGCAAGCTGAACACCTGGCGAGACTGTTGCGAGGCTCGGCGCTACCGCCGCGAGGATACCGGCCTCGACCTGAAATTGACCGCTCTTGTGGATAGGCGCGGCAGAGTCGGCTGAAGTGAGATTTCCGACGCGTTCAGTCTCGGGCAATGGCTTCTTTTCCAGAAGAGAGGCGCCCAACCGCGGACCCACCGTCGCCAAGTCCTCAAGATTGTCCACCTTGAGGCGACGCGAATCGACGACTTGACCCTCCTTTTCCGAACTGAGCGTGACGAACATTGCACGTCCGAGTTTTTCGAGATCTACGCGATAGCTAAGGTTCGACGTCCGCGTTTCGGGCGGCAAATCGCGACAGATAAGCGAGGCTGCGGTCTGCGCGTCACCTGGTTCGAACCCAGCATTCACGCCCAAGCGGCACGTTCCTGGCGCTGGTGCGGCCGCGGTTTGTGCAACACTACTGGGGTTCGTGATCGGACTCGTCACATTCCCAGCCTGATTTGGCGGTGCTGTCTGCACCGCAGAAGCGGGCGCGGCTCCAGGTGACGCCGCGTCAGGTTGAGCCATTGCCGTCTGCGTCATCACGGAACTTGCCCCAAGAATAAGCGACCACACCCAATTCGTACGTTCCATGGAGTGTTCGCCTAAGCAACGCACATGCCAGTGGAATTGACCCGGGTGGCTTCAGCACAATCGCAGGAACGCCGCGACTTTTTCACTAAGATCCCGTGGCACTGCTGTCACACTGTGAACTCGGGTGGGGTCCGGTCACGTAACCGGCGGCGCATAACCAACGACGTCGCGCAGCGGGAACCAACGTCGTCGCATTGCGCTCCGTCTGGTCATGAACGAAACATCAGTGCGCCATCGCTTCGAAGCGCGATAAGTGCGCAACTCGCGATCCATTGACGATCACCTCCGCATCTCGTTGGAGCGATCGGTTCACGCCGTGCGAGCGATCGGTTCACGCCGTGCGAGCGATCTAGATGCGACAAGACTCTGCGTCGTTCTTTTGTTTGGTCTTGACGGCGCAATTACGAAAACAGGCGCAGGCCCGTCGCGGCGCAGAGATTCCTTTAGCGACCCTTTGTAACGGGCGGCGGCGCACCCGGGGCCGGCGTCGGTTGTCGGGGCGCGGGAGCCGGCGCAGGAGGCGCAGCGGCAGGAGGCGCAGCGGCGGGAGGCGCAGCGGCAGGAGGAGGCGCAGCGGCGGGAGGCGCAGCGGCAGGAGGCGCGGGCTTTACAACCTTGAGCTCCACGAAGCCCTTCGAGTCGGGGCGTCGAGCCCAATCGAGCGAGTCACCGAGCTGACCATTGACACGCAGTGTCGTGAACCGTTTGAGGCTCATCATCTGCAAGCCAGGTGAGTTCTTGCGCGTCGAGAAGAACGCCAGCAAACGGCCGTCAGGGCTGCATGCCGGCGCATAATTGGAACCCTGTCCTTGGGTAAGGCGAGCCAGACCGCGGCCTGCCTCGTCGCTCATCACGAGGTCCTGCCGATCGTTGCCGACGGCCACCGAGTACACTAAGCGTACGCCATCTTCCGTATCGCAGAACGTTGGTTGGGCTGCCGTGTACCCATCTGGGGATACCGCTTTGCCATCGACGTACACGCGTTGTGTGCCTTGCTTCGCTCCACCGCCGATCCATGCCAACTTGCCTGACGGGCTATAGGCGGGGCTCGTCGCGAGTTCAGTGTTCGACACCTTCTTCCAATCACGCCCGTCGAGTGTTCCGACGTAAATGAGGCTGCGTGCATCCTCAGCGACCGCGACGGCCACGGTCTTCTTGTCCGGATGAAATGCCACCGCATAAATGCTGGTTTTGAAGGGAAGCTCAATGCGTTGAGAGCCGGTTCCCGTAAACGCCATCATCCTAAATGGCGCGTAGTTTCGGCTCTCAAGATAGAACAGAGAGTGATCGGGGCCCCACGCCGGTGCAGTGCAGGTCAGATCCGGATCCGTCACTCCAGATAAACCTTCGCCGTCCGCATCCATGACGAACAGGCGCCGCCCTTTACCCCACTTGGTAGAAAAGCCGAATCGACTCGAGAACCCACCCGGTCGCCCTGTGATTGCTCCGAGCAAGGCGTCCGTGACGCGGTGCGAGGTCATGCGCAATTCGTCGGATGGAGTCTGAAAGCGCCGCTCGTATACCGGCTCTTTCCCGTGACTGGGGAAGAAGGCAAGCCCAAATACTTCGACCTTGCTATCCGAGGTTTTGCGCGCCGCTACCTTCACGATGACTTCCGCGCCAATCTTCTTCCACGCGTCGATATCGACCGGATCCTCGAAATAGTAACTACCCGTCGGTGCTTTGGCGTCGGGAATGATGTCGAACATGCCCGACAGCTCGAGATCACGCCGAACCACACTACGGACGATCACGTCTTCGAGATCGGGCGCCCACGACGGCAACACCGCCAGTTTGGTTACGTGCTCGGCTTTAGTGCCCGTCACCACGAATTCGCCCAGCCCAGCCTCGTTCGGCGGTGTCGTTGGTGCAGGTGCCGTTTGCGCGACGGCCAAACCAGAAAACAAAACAGAAATAGTAACGAACGCTATTGGTCGCATTTGCCTTGAAATACTGGGTGGACGGTGGTGTTGAGCAGATCCGGATACAGTGGCGGGGGCGGCGGGAGCTGTTGACCCACGTTCGTGTCCATTGAAGCCTTAACCGCGGCGTCGAACGTCGCATTCCCGCTTTGTCGAACGATGCTGTAGCCAGCCACCTGACGATCGGCCCCGATGTTCACCACCACCGAGGCGCGTAATCCCTTGAGTGTTTCGCACTCGATTTGGGTGGGCTGACGAAAGCGCGCGTTGAACCAAGCCAATATCTTGGCTTGGTACTGGCTTAATACACGCGCCTTGAGCGGGTCAGTTTCCGTTCCCTCTTTCACGCCATCGGGAGAGCCCTCGCCCTCCACGGCAGGCGCATTCGGCGGTGGAGGTGCGGCGTCCGTGAGTACCTGATCGACCTGCTTCGCTACCTCGGCATCGGGTGGCGGTGGAGGTGCGGCGTCGGGTTTCGCGAGCGGCGTCGAGGGAATCGCCTGGGGCGTCATCTCCGCTTTAGGCGATGGCGCGCTCGTCGCTTCGAAGCGTTGTACCGGAGCTGCCTTGCGCCACATATCAGGCAACTTCGTTCGGACTTTCTTGCCACCGAGCTTGAGCAGCGGGAGGTCGTCCACCACCGGCCTGACAGCGATGGGAATTGCTTTTTCGGCGGGGGGCTCGATGGCCTTGAGTTGATGCGCGTTCTTGCCCGCAATGACTAGGA